>JBDRWA010000105.1:0-7808 GCA_039802145.1 Caldifarciminota bacterium
ATACATAATAGAAAAACTGGTATAATCATTGATCCTGGTTTTACTGAAAATGAAGCAGATTCTTTGATAAAAAAAATCAAAGGTTTAGCCTATGAAATTCCAATGGTCATTCTCACCCATTGTCATTTTGACCATATATCTGGTTGCGCAAATTTGAAGAAAGAATTCAAAAGCGAAATCTATTGCCACAGACTTGATGAAGAAAAACTCCTTGATCCTCAGAAGAGCGGGGCGATTTTCTTTGGTTTATCCGGCAATCCTTTAAAACCCGACGGATATCTTGAAGATGGACAGGTGATAGAAATTAATGGCAATACTTTAAAAATAATCCATACCCCCGGCCATACAAGCGGTGGCATCTCCGTTCTCTTAAATGATCGATATCTTTTCAGTGGTGATACAATATTCAAAGATGGCATCGGTCGAACCGATTTGTATGATGGCGACTATGATATGGAAATAGCATCAATAAAAAGTAAGATACTCACCCTGCCGGAAGGAGTAGTAATCTATCCGGGGCATGGACCAGCCACGACAGTAAAGGATGAAAGAAAAAATTTTCTATTCTGAGTCTTGACTGACCCAATTATTTGTATATAATAAAGGTTTATTCAAGGGGGTATAATGGAAAAAAAATTCACAGCACTGCGGGTAATCTCTGTCGTCTTTAAGGTTCTTGCCTGGATTATCGCAGTATTCACTGTCATCGGTTTCATTGCGATGTTAGTTGGTGGTGCCGCATTGTCACAATTAGGTAGGGACTATGGTGGCTATGGCGGATATGGTGGGTTTGGTTCGCTTGGTGTACTCAGTGGAATTGGAATGGCATTTGCTATTTTGATCTACGGTGCCTTCCTTTTCCTGAGTCTCCTTGCGGCCGCGGATATGATTCTTGTCATTCTGGCAATTGAAGAAAACACCCGTGCATTAAAACCACCAACCACGCAAGCATAAGTGGAGATTTATCATCGCCCGCCAGAAATGGCGGGCGATGATATCAATAAAGCCCCAATCCCTTTTTTTCCTTATATATGTCAGGTAGCAATTGGCGAAAACGTTCTTTTGTCTTTAAAATCCATTCTTTAAAATGCTCTTCCATTTTTTCTTTTGTCCAGCGATTTTTATTCAGGTCTTTGCCGTCAAAGTAAAATCCCTGTTCAACCATTCGGGCTGGAGTCAAACACACTGGACAGCGAAACCGGTCTTCACCCATATGCTGGAAAGAATTGCAGTAATCCACCGGACAGGATTTTGAAATAACAGACGAAAACGGCTCTAAACGAACATTATGTATTTTATCCAATGAATCTTCAAGAATTTTTATACCATCCTCAAGTAAAACTTCGCCCGGACCCGCGCCAAAAATTATATGGCTTTCAATCACCCGATAACCCAATGCCAGCAAAAGAATGTTCATCAGCGGCAACTGAAATTGACTCCAATCAATGGGTGAGGCAACACCGATACTTACTGCTGGCCTTTCTGGTTTTTCTTTTATCAACGGATAAAGGCATAGAAATCTATCAAGGAATATCTTTAATTTACCGGGAATAGTCAAAACATAGGTTGGGGCAAGCAACAGAAACGCATCTGTATTAATAACCTTTTCAGCCAGTTTATAAAGGTCGTCTTCTAATTTGCATTTTGCATTTTTGAAGACACATGACATACAGCCCTGGCATTGTTCTATTCTGAAATCTTTTAAATATAAGAGAATTGTCTCACTCCCCTTCTCTTTGATATATCTATCTGCATATCGGGCAAGCAGGTCACAATTTCCATTCTTTCTTTCCGAAGCAATGAGAATTGTAATTTTCATTTTTCTCTCCTTGCTGCATAAAAGAATGGATAAAAATAACTTCGCCATAGTTTATCCGAAGAACCATATTGATTATCAAAATAGAAGTAGTCAACGAGTACCTCACGCAGCCGTAATAATTCTTTTAAGTGGGATATGTTTTTTTTGTCGGCAACAGTTAGATCAATGAGTTCCAGCGCCCTTTCTATCGCCTTGATACTATATTCAAGGTTTTTCGTGCGCCACGAAATCGCCCGTTCAACCTCACTGCCAATATGCGCTACCTGCTCAAGAAATGGAATTTGGAACCATCCTCCATGTGCCAGTTCTTTATGTTGATAGGTCATCTAACTATGAGGTTAGTTACAATTTCTATTATCTTTTGCCGTACTGATGGGTTATCAACTCCGCGCGTCCTATTTCCCTGCGAAGGCCGCAAATTTATCAAAGAATCAAATTCAATAAAATCTTCACCTGCGGCATCTGGGTAGATGTTTATTCCCCACAAGTTTTCCTGCTTTGAACCTGTGGCGAGTAATTCTGCCTCCTCATCCGAATGGAGTTCCCCTCCAATTGCTATTATACCCTTTTCCACATCCACGACTGCCTTTACTACAGTCCCAAATGTCTCACGCGCGATTCTTTTAATTTCATCAATACTAATCTTTTCCCTGACAATTAACATCTCACATTATGATTTTGGTTCAACGACCCTTCCAATGAAAAGTATATTTCCGGTACTTCTTTCCTGTATCAGGAAGACAAACGGATGGTCGGCACGGAATACCGGTATTTGGGGACGAACCGCTGTGATACCAACTGCCACACCGGTTGCGGCAGCAGCCTCGGTTCCTTCTTCATTAACCTCAACAAATGCCTTGTGGATAACGGATTGAATATAGAGATTCTTTGTTCCATCTATTCCCGAAAGGTCACAATGAGGAGCAAACGCATTGGGCATTCCCAACTCACTCAGGTTGGTGGTCAACTCATATCTAATTTCAAAAGTGAACCGGGGAATGTAAACATTTACCCTCTGTTTGCTAAGTTGCTTTTTCCACTCCTCAAGGTTGTCTTTATTCAATTTATTCTCTAAATCACTTACTGAACGGTCTTTCGGTAGTAGAATTATCATTGATAAGTCATTCCCTTCATAGGGTATTTCTAAAATCTGGAGTAAGTCGGTATCTGCATAATTGAATATTGCCTCTGGGTCAGTTCTTCTCATCATCGGAACTTTAATAATCTTTGTCTCACTCACATAGAAATCCTCTTCTATCGTTAATTTCTTATCAAACTGTTTTTGCCAGTTACCCTTAAAGTATATCGCATTGGTGACCACCAATCTTGAGTTGGAATTGAGCGAGCCGGGTGGAAAGAGATTTTTAATCCGGTTATTCGTCTTCTCCTCCACCCAGGCATTAATCATCTGCCTTGCCCTTTCAGTAGCATTTATAAAATCAACATTTGTGGCATTGCCAGAATAATATTCTTTTATTGCCTTGAGATAATCGGATAAAATCGGATAATCTTTCTGAATCCACAATGCATTTGCAAGATTCAATTTACATTTTGCATCCTCTTTGTTAAGACTTTGATATAATGTCCGGAACGATCTGCGTCTAATCTCTGGTTCAACAGGGAATTTAAAGACATCAACCATTTCCTCAGCAACCCAGCCCCGGGCACCCTCAAAGACAATTGCCATAGCCATTGTAATACTGAATGGTGAAAAGAAGATATTACCAAGTTCCTTCTCCCTTAGATTATGATAGAGTTTAAAACAAAATTGATTATTGGCTTCAACCACCGATTTCACATCGGATTCATTAATAATTTCCTTTGGTTCTACCCTACTTCCCATACAAAAGGCTAAGATACAACCAGCTAAAAGGACTAAAAATATTCTTATTTTCATATTACCTCCTTTCCTAAACTTGCCTTCTTAAATCACCGATGGTCCGGCAAAAAGACCACCGATGATTTTTACAAAAGAACCGATCCAACCCCAAAGAATAGGAATACCGAGATTGTCAATGAAGATCATTCCTAAAAGGATTAAGAAGCCATATCTCTCCAGCCAGAATTTAGTATAATCATACCTTGCAGGCAAGATATTAAATAATACCTTTGAACCATCAAGCGGTGGTATGGGGATTAGGTTAAAGATGCATAAAATAAGATTGTAAACGACGCCCAACTGGAGCATCCTATAAAACGGCAGCAATGCTTGACTTATATTATCATAATTGAAGAAACGGAGAACGATTCCGAACAGAAATGCCAGTATAAAATTGGAAAACGGTCCTGCAATGGCTGTATAGATTATTCCTTTCTTAATGTCTTTAAAGTTATAAGGGTTTATTGGAACTGGTTTTGCCCAGCCAAATCTGAATAAAAGAAAGATAATAAGCCCAAGTAGATCAATATGTTGCAGTGGATTTAAAGTTAATCGACCGGATAACTTTGCCGTTGGGTCACCCATCTTATAAGCAATAAATCCATGAGAATACTCATGAACAGTGAGTGCCAGGAGAAGCACCGGTAGCAAAAGAAGAATCTCCACCATCTTATTGCCCACTTTTTATTCGATTTATAAGTTCCTCTTTATCTTTTATCCCGAGGTCAATCTGTTCTGCAAATGCCTTATAGAGCAGGTGTTTGAAATTTGGACCGCTCTTGATACCCAGCTTTTTCAAATCTCCTCCTTTTATTAGTGGTTTTACCTTCCTTAATGATTTATATAATCTCACCTTACTATTTAGTTCAGGATATAAAGCGGGAATAATTTCAATTACTTCTTCAGCCAGCGAAGAAAGGAGGTAATAAACCTCACTATTCTTTTTAGCCTTTTTTAACTGAAAAACTTTTATTTTCAAACCCCTGAGGTCATTGATTATCTTCTTTTCCTCTCTGCTTAAAGGAAACTTATCGCAATCAATAAGCGCAAGATAATAGTAAAATCGCCAAGGCCCTGCCTTTAAAAGAAAACGAATAGCACCTTTTTTTATTTTGTAAATTCGGTATTTATTCAAGTCCAAAACGGTGCGGTAAAATGGGGACTCAGAAAATATAAGTCTCAGTTCATTCAATATACGCTGTCCGGAAAGTCTCTGAATCATTCCCTGACTTATTGCCTCCTTCATTAAAATTGCTGTTTCCTTTTCCAATCGGAAACCAAGTCTATTCTTATAGCGCAATGCACGAAAGATTCGGGTAGGGTCATCAATAAAACTATTTTGGTGTAATATACGAATGAGTCGTCTTTTTATATCCTGAATGCCATTGAAAGGGTCGACAACTTCACCCAAATTATTTTTTGATATTCCTAAGGCAATGGCATTTATTGAAAAATCACGGCGCTTTAAATCCTCAAAAAGTGTCCCTGGTTTTACAATCGGCAATCGGGCGGGCGCGGGATAGTACTCCCGGCGGGAACTGGCAAGGTCAATCCTTTTATCTTTGTATTCAATTGAGGCAGTATTAAAATCTCGGTAAATCTTCAATGGGCTATTCAATTCTTTCGATAATCTCTGCGCCAGTTCTATTGCGTCACCCACCACCATAATATCAATGTCCGGACTGATACGGTTTAAAAGGGCATCCCTCACAACACCGCCAACAAGATAACAGGGTGTATCAATCATTGAAAAGAATTTAAGAATCCTATTTAAAACCGATCTCTTTTTCTTCCCTACCAAAGATTTTAATCTTGCCAAATCTTTCTTCATATTTTTTCAGGTTTTCTTCTAATGCCTCTTTTAAAAGATAGGCATTCTGCGGAGTCATAATAATTCGTGAGAAGACCTTAGCCTTCTGCAGTCCCGGTAACATCCGTGCAAAATCAAGAATAAACTCGGATGGTGAATGGGCAATCAGAACAAAATTTGAATAAACGCCCTCTGAATGTTCGGGGGTAATTTCCACATTTATTGGTTGTCCTTTCTGTTCACTCATTTTTCTCCTTTTTTACATTATACTCATTTAGAAACTATAATCAAGGGGGTCATTGACAAAATTCTTTTTTTGAATATAATGTTAATGTTCGCGGGGTAGAGCAGCGGTAGCTCGTTGGGCTCATAACCCAAAGGTCGCTGGTTCGAATCCAGCCCCCGCTATATTTTTAAGGAGCAATATGGTTGAACGCAGGAAGACCGGTGAAAGGAGAAAAAAAGAAAGACGAAAGACATTAACAGAGGCCGAATTTAGAAAATTAATAGAAACAGGAAAGACCGGTCCTAACGACCGTCGAAGTTGGGTAGAAAGGCGTAAGACTAAAAGAAGAAGAATTCAGACCGGAATATAAAGATGGATTTTTGCAAGATTCTCACTAAAAAAGAATTATGCCAATAATTGAATTCTGTTGTAAAGAATGTAAACACAAATTTGAGGAATTGATTTTAAAAGACGCGGAATTCTCATCAATAAAATGCCCAAAGTGTAGTAGCAAAAAACTTGAAAGATTATTTTCAGTATTTGGATTTTCAAGTAAAGGTTCGGATAAGTCAAGTTCTATTAGCAGTTCTGCCTGCACAACCTGCTCTCGCACGACCTGTGCAGGGTGTAAGCCTTAAATGAACTAAAATAAATAGGAGGCATTATGAGAAGAGAGTTTTTGATTGATGCAATGTCCGAAAAATTTGGTTCAATCTATCCAAAGGTTGATATAGAAAAACTGATTGATGGTTTCCTTGATTTGATTATTGAGATATTAATAAAGGAAAAAAGGGTTGAACTGCGGAGATTTGGAACATTTGAATTGAGGAAAAGGCCGGGCAGGACTTCTAAATCTCCCAAGACTGGAACAGAGTTCAAACTTCCCGATAGATATGTGCCTTTCTTCAAACCCTCTAAACTACTAAAAAAAGAGATAATGGAAAAGGTAAAACCTTAAAAGATAATATAAAGGTTAGGGTTGAGATGCCTGAAACCAGCATCCAAACCCATTGACTATTGCCCATATTTATGAATGTCTTTGAGGCTATCAAGTGGCGCCGGAGCGTCAGAGAATTTTCCTCCCAGAAAATTGAGCCGGATAAATTATTACAGATTCTTGAGGCGGGCAGGCTTGCCCCTTCATCAAGTAACCGTCAGGCCTGGCATTTTGTAGTAGTTGATAATGAGAATCTAATAAAAAAAATCCCTGAAAAGGTAATTATCGGAACAAAGGGCATAATTTCCTGGATTAAGGATGCACCACTCGTCATCGTTGGGTGTTATACAAAGGCAATTACCCATTTTGTTGCTGGATTATATGGCCGGGAGAACCACTTAATTGATATCTCTATTGCAATGACCCAAATGGTTCTTGAAGCAACTGAATTGGGAATTGGCAGTTGTTTCATTGGCTGGTTCAACGAAAAGCATGTAAAGCGATTATTGCAAATTCCCGATGGATGGCGCATTGCAATGCTGGTTGTCTTTGGTTATCCCAAAGAAAAATCCACCCCAGAAGGAATTGGAGGCATAAAGCCACGACCGAGAAAAGAACTCAAAGAGATTGTATCCTATAACGGATGGGGAAGGACCTTGCCATTTGGTCAGGGTTATTAATTTGTAACAACAATCAAGTTTAGGGGGCAAATAAAAATCTATACAACTTTACCCCATTATTCATACCAGATATCACTGTGTGAAGTCTCAATCCCCTTCTTTTCTTCCTTTTTGCACACGCTCTTTTTCAATTTTCTCCATTAATTTTTCCGATACATAAGTAGGATAGTTTCCAGTAAAACAGGCAGTGCAAAAGCCTGTATCACCTATCCCCACGCCCTTTATCAATCCCTCTACAGATTGATACACCAGGGCATCGGCACCGATTGCTTCCTTTATCTCTTGAATAGATTTATTCCTTGCAATAAACTCCCCTCTTGTTTGCATATCAATTCCATAAACACACGGATATTTCAATGGTGGTGAATATACACCGAAATAGACCTCCCTGGCACCCGCACCACGAATCAGTCCGATTATCTCTTTTGATGTATTCCCACGAACAATAGAATCATCT
>JBDRWA010000106.1:0-7742 GCA_039802145.1 Caldifarciminota bacterium
GAAACAGGAGTTGCGTGAGCGTAAAGCAAATCTTTCTTACTTCGAGCTCTTAGCGAGGATAATCAAATTACAAAAGAAACTTGACCGAGTTCATAGAAAGAGATATAATCACAGGAGTAAAGAGCATGATTAATTCAATTCTAAAACTATACTCTTATTCGCCTGAGAATCTAAATTTAATTTGGGTAAGATTTTATTTTGATGAAAGACGGCGGGAAAATACTGGATTTTTATCGGGCGATGATGAATTTTTCTATTTTCTTTGCAGTACCTGAACTACCTTCAGCAAGGATATGGACGAGATAGACACCATTGCTCAATTCATCCCCATATTCATCCCTGCCATCCCAGAACCTCTGGTTATAACCCGCATGGCAGGACAGATCAGGAATAACTTTGAGTAGACGACCCGCAATTGTATAGATTTTTATAGTTACTTTAGCACTCTGCGAAAGAACAAATGTTATCCAGATACCATTATAATTCTTTACTGGATTCGGGTAAATGAGAACATCTTCAATTGAAATTCTATCATAGATATTTGCATTCAATAGAATTTTTTCAATAGTCTGGTTAAAGCAATTATCGCTTACATAAATCGTGAGGGATTCCTGTGGATTTTCAAGTGTTATTTCGGTTATAAATTCACCATCAGAATAAGAATTTTTGTTATAGATAAAACTATTTCTCAAATCAATCCGGTTTATAACGTTATCCCTGCCCACATATAGGAAGAAACCACGCGCATCTTCTTTTGAATTCAAAAGATTGATCCCACTCTCATCAGAGACAACACCGGTAAGTGTGAATGTTTTATCTACCCAATCACCATTTTTTAATTGACGTGCTCCATCAAAGAGTGTGACTTGAGGTCCTTCCTGGTCTGTGGTAGGAAGGACAGTTCCATAAACCCTGATAGAATCAAGAAGGGCACTTGTCTGTTCTTTATAACCACTCAATTTAATCATTGGAAGATTGGTTGTTGAAACAACTGGCACGGTCAGTTTTGCAGTATCTACCGTCCAGTATCCCTGATAAATTTCTCTACCTTCTATTTTATAATCAAAAATAACCGTATCCCCGACATTATAACCCGTACGCACAGCGCGCCTTATATGGCCGCTAATTTTATTTACAGTCGTTGCATCAATCCATTTAATATGGGTTGTATCCTTGAGATATGCAGTTAGATAGTAAGGTTTCTTATCTGAAGTAATTTTTAATCTTTCTAATGGTCTTACTGAATCATTTACCGCCTGGAGATTGAAACTCTGTTTTACCTTCCTAATCTTTGTTGCCGGGTCACCAAGCATAAGATAGATTGGAATACCATTACCATTGTGTTTAGCAATATGATAACACTCACCCATTGTGAGATTCGTATCAGGGTGTGTAAACAATCTAAATAGTTGAAGACCTATGGATTCATTAGAATGCGGATGCGAACCCGCATGTGCGCCCATTGTGCCAATTGCGCCCTGTTTAATCCTAACAAACTCCTCAGCAATACATTCATGGTCAGAGTCATCAAATCTGCCCACCGTACATGAGGCAAAATAGAAAAAGAAAAATCTTCTACCATTTTTTATCTGTGGTATATAGGTCTCATAAAACAATTTCTCATGTGCAAGTTGATGGGTATTACCATGGCCAAAGAAGCAACCGATCAATGCACCCTTATTGAGTTCTTTAATAAAATCTTCAGTGGCAAGTGGCTTGGTGGTTTTTTCATCATGGGGTGGGAACGGAAGATAACTCAATGTATATATCTTGGCACGGTCATATAAAACACTGGAGACAACACCACTTAATGCCTCACAAGAATTGCTGTGTGAAGTCCCCTCCCATAGTCCACCCCCTGGGGTCCGAGCAAACTCATCATCCGCTGATAATATTATTCTCTTATTCCAGATACCATCAATGTCGGCTTTTTCATAGGCAATTAACTTATCAATAAAATCACGAACTTCCTGATTAGTGCGCACGGTGATTCTGCCCAAGACCATTACCTCGGTACCAAAGAAGTTAACATATTCACCTTCATAGATACCATTATCCGGAATTCCTGGATTACCTGAAAGCAATGTTCCCCATTCATACATAGGTACATAATTGGGGGGATTTGTTTTTCCTAAATTGTTTTTGTAATCGTAAGTTGCGTCACCGATGATTAACACATACTTCGGAACTGTATTCCAGTGGTTATAGGTATGATAGAGAAAATGTTTTATCGCCAGCGGGTCATATTTTCCATAGGAAAAATCATCAAATATCGCATCAACTGTTACAACCTTTGTAGTATATTCCTGCCTGCGATAATTTACCAGGGGCATGATTGAATTGTAAAAATTTTTATGCGTTATAATTAAATACTCACAACCATTATCTTTTGTCTTTAGGTGCCCAGGATTTGCCGGAATCAAGACTGGTTTAATTGCCGAATTCAACTGGGCAATATATAATAACTGGAAGGAGTCACAATGTTGGGAAAAGGTCATGGCCTTTCCATTTACAGTAAAGTTATCAAACATTTTCGGCTGGCGCAAATTGGTTATATCAATTACAAATGGCCTGGAATCTACATTTTTACATTTTATTGTATAATTAACTCGCGTCTTGAAATAAGCGTGGAATGGTGATGATAAATCGGTTAGGCGTTGATATTCAAGATCAAGACAGTTAAGGTATAGAGTTAATATGGCAGTGGTTCCTTCGGGCCTTTTTATTCTGAATTCAAATGTTGACGTGTCCCCATAGAGAAAACCATTCCCACTTAATTTCAGCGCTGGTAAAGACATAACCTTGGGTAATGTCAATGTATCACTGAAGAAATCAACACCCTTCATACCAAATCTATACCAGAATGACTGCTGAGTCGGTGTCATTGAATCAAATATTGATACAATAAGATTTGCATTACCACTGGCTGATCTATGTGACACAGGCAGTTTTATCGCTGTGCTCTCAGCATCACCAAGAGAGAAATCCTGCCAGTACCAGTTTATTCCGGAACGTGTTGGATTATGAATATCCTCTTCAAGATGTATGATATCATATACTAAAGTATCTGGTGTAGAATTATCCCAAACAGCATTGACGCGTTCCATCCGCTTCCCATTTCCTCCACCAAACGTTAACCAGTAAACATTTTCTCGGGCATAACCATTCTCATACCAGTTCAAGAATGTATCAGGAATAAAATGGCTTGCCGGAAAGCCGTAAAATATCAAATAGTCATCTTTATCAAAACTATGGTCATCTTCTCCCTCAACATAGGTAGGAATTTCTATAAGAGAGTCAGGAAATGTTTGCATTACTTCCCTTGGTAATAATTCAAATGAAGCAGTGTAAATCTTCAGGGACTTCGGGTCAAATTGCCTTGGATCTATGCCGGCTTTTTTTAATTCGTCATAACCTATTTTGTATAATCCTTCGCTATCCGCTTCAATTTTGAACCAGACACCGGTAGAAAATGGATTTTTTATCGGGTGTTGCCTGATTTCCCTGCGCCAGTTCTTACACTGCTCATAATTTATTATCGTGCGTTGATATATTTCTTCAAATGATCTATCAATTATAGACTGAAGCCTCGGTTTACCTTTAAAATTAACCATAATTTTCAATTTGCGCGCCACCTCCAATTCCTTTTTCACAGGATTGTACCGAACAGGATTTAACCTGATGTTGACTACATTTATATCCCGAAAATATCCGGGCTCAGAGACTTCAACAACATTTAGAGGATAGAGTTGATCAATATTATAGATCTCACTCTTCTGTTCACCAATTTCGCCCAACGGTTGTTCATATATTGCAAGTGGGATAACCGGTTTTATCTCTATATTGTGGAGTATCTCAGTTTGATTCTCAATTATTTTAACATCAACACCGCCTTCTTGTGGTATTCCAACAATCAAACTCAATGAAGGAACATCTGGTTCACCTAACTTAGAAAAAGAAGTAGCACCGGGAAATTTAATATTTTGCGCCTCCACCTCTTCGCAAGTAAATGAAATCTGAAGTCCGGTATTACCCAGCTCACTGATATTTAAACCCGAAATAACAAATAATGTTATAAAAAGGTTCATTTATTCTATCTTTCTTGCCTCATCAATCAGCATTATTGGAATATCATCTTTTATCGGATAGGCGAGTTTACAATTGTGACAAATTAGTTCCTCTTTATCTTTGTCATATTCTAAATCACCTTTACATTTAGGGCAACATAAAATTTCTAAGAGCTCTCTCTTGAGCATAAAACCTCCTGGGGTTTTAATATATTAAATTTGCTTTTCAATGAATTTAAACCAAGGCTCAGATAACCAAAACTATACGCTGTCAGGAATGGCAAGAGTATAAGCTGGGCATTCACTAATGCGTAAAGAAAAGTAAAGACCATATAAATTCCTAAACAAACTTCCAGCCACGGGATTAATGAGTTAACTTTTAGAAAATATCTTTGTCTTGCTCCGCCACTTTTTGGTGTCCTCGTAAAGACAACATTTTTATTGAGCATGCCTTCTATAAGTGCCCTTGTATTAGAAATCGTCAAACCCATACTATATGCTATCACCCCAGCAATGTATGGGAGCCTTTTTTTGTAATCATTATAACAAAATCTTTGTGATAAAATATAAAGGATGGGATAGCCAAATGCACCAATGGTAAAAAATGAAGCAAATATATAATAAGAATCTGGAACAATCTTCTCAACTTTAAAATATAATATCGGAAATGATAATAACCCTAAAAACAACATTGCAATAGAATTTATATGGCAGGTAAGATGGACTAATGCTTCATATTTGGCAAGTGGCTTCAGTCTGCTTTTAAGAATATTTTTGAACAATTTCAATGCCACCTGGAATGTCCCTTTTGCCCAGCGGTTCTGCTGGATACGGAAACTGTCAGGGTCTTCAGGTAGTTCACCGGGGGCAATGACATCGCCGCGATACTTAATTTGCCATCCTTTTAATTGAACACGGTAGGAAAGGTCAAGGTCCTCAGCAAGGGTCTCTGCTGACCATCCACCTGCATCAATTATTGCGGACTTGCGCCATATTCCACAGGTTCCATTAAAGTTTATAAAAAGACCAGCCATATTTTTCAATTCCTGCTCGTTTATAAAATGGTTATCAAGTCCAATTGCCTGACTCTTTGTGAGGAATGATTCTTCGGAGTTAAGATGTCCCCATCTTGCCTGGACCGCTCCAACTTTGGAATTCTGGAATTCCGGCAGGAGTTTGAGCAAAAAATCCTTTGGCGGAACAAAGTCTGCATCAAAGACCGCGACAAATTCTCCCTTGGCGGATTTTAACCCATATTGTAATGCACCTGCCTTAAAACCTAACCTTGTATTTCTTTTCAAATGCTTAATATCAAAACCCTGTTCTAATCCTTCTTTTACCATCTCTTCTATTATAGTACTCGTCTCATCATCAGAATCATCAAGGACCTGGACTTCAAGTCTATCCTTAGGATAATCAAACATCAAAACACAATTGATTATCCGTCTCACCACATATTTTTCATTGTAGACAGGTAGTTGGACCGTTACCATTGGATATTCTTTTAAATTCCATTCATCATTTTTGTGCCATTTATATTTTTTCCCACTTCTATATTTAAGGTGCAGATAGATTAAAATATAGGAATGCAATGAATAGAAAAATAAAACAAAAAGAATGATTGTATAAACAAAAAGTGTCAGTCCAATCAATAAGACCCCTTTGCCAATGGCAAAACTTCCATTTTAAATAATGGCTGTGCTATAAAGGCTTTTATTTTTAAAAGGTCTAAGTATTTCATATCTGGATATGCACTTATTTTATTTATTTTTTTATCCTTGTCAAGTTCAACAGTTGCAATGATAAAACTATCAATTTCTATCGCAATCTGTTCCACAGGTTCTATTTTCTGTTTCAGTTTAATTGTCAAAAAAGGACGGTTGATATGGTCAAATTTTAAATCGACTGATTTTATTTTATCATGACCGTACCTCAAGTCAGTTAAGAAGACTGACTGGTTGACATTCCCTTTAAAATATGCAATCCGGGATGCCTGATTGCCATTCTTTGTAACACCACAGATAAAAGTAACCCCCGGGGCGAGGAATTCTTTTATGTCATAAAGATCCCAATCCCTTGGTACATTAAGGATTATCTTTTCCCCATCCCTTTTTACAGTCCAGTTGAGTTTTAAGGCTTTTAAACGCCCTTTTATCTTTTTGATTGCAAAATTATATTCCAATGAACCATCCGGTATGATCTGATAACTCAAAAACTCAGTATGGGGAGATTTGATAATTCTTTTATGATTATAATTTGTGATTTCTACCTGCCAGTATACAGAAGAATCAGGCAATCCAACCCAGATAAACTCGGGCAGATAGAGTTTACGTGAAATTCCAATATACCCTACCATTTCACGCCATTTTTCCGGTGCTAAGAATGGTAATACTGCATTGAACCGGAATAAAAACCTATCCCCTACATTCAAAAGTTCATATCGTTCAAACTCAAGAACTCTCTGAATCTGGGCGAAGAGATTTGATTCTTCGCCCCTTATTGATTCTAACCATTTACCATCTTTTTTGGACCATTCTCTATCATTTATTCCAATGTATTCAAAACCTGTTATCGTATCTCCATAATCCCACAATCCGGTGATATGCTCTGCCTGTCCAATTATACAATCGCCCTGTGCTGATATCTTTGCCCCTGCAGTCTTCAGTTGATATTTATAACTGAATGATTTTTGACGCGAAAGATTCTTTACCCATTCCTTTACATCCTTTTCTGGTTCAGGGCTATAAATGAATTTAGGAGCGCAGCCCACTATAAAAAGATAGCAAAAAAGAATCTTTATGGAATATAAAATCTTTCTCATTACCAAGGATTATAACCAAACATAATAAAATATCAAGTATCTACCAGCCTGATTCCTCTCCATTTTTGTGCAAATTATTTTTGGTTCTTAAACTGCCTGTTGATTATTATTGTCAACATCCCAATAAAATATAAAATATAATCAAAGGAAATACCCCCTGCCAATTCTAAATTCTCCCTTGAAAAAGGGGAATTATTATCTGTTTCGTTTAATTTCGTTTGACTCTAAGGTATTGAAATTCCTTGAATTAAATGTAGTTGCCGAGTTTACTCGGCTTTTAATATTTGCAGACCAAGGTCTGCCACTACCGCCTTACGAAATTTCTAAAGGTTTATTGATCCTAAAGAAAGCATTTCTTAAAAATTGGAGAGGACCCAGTCTACCAGCTTACTTGCTGTTGACAATCCAAAATAGATGGCTATAATAATTGCGATTATTAACCAGGAGTAATTATGAAACCATTTTTAAAAACGGTAATGCTTTTCTGCATCATCACTATCGCCTTAACAAATGGTCCGGTTTGCAAAAACCCAGACGAATACAACCCAGATGTAGATTCCCTACTGCCACCACCTGCCCCACCAAATCCACTCACACCTCCAGACGGCTTTGTACATATGCCAAATGGTACTAATCGCCTGCTTATATCATGGGAACATATTGAAGATGCTGAGATTTATGAAATAAATTTTGTTGGCGAAAATCATAATGAATGGAAACTCAAACTTGATACCACTTTTATAGCTCAGAATTGGATGAATACGAATCTTTTTGATAAATACACCTGGAAAGTGCGCGCCTATAGTTCAAAATGGGAATATTATACTAACTGGTCAGAACCATGGCATTTTGAG
>JBDRWA010000107.1:0-7737 GCA_039802145.1 Caldifarciminota bacterium
GAAGATTAGAAATGTGATGATAGAATTCCAGAAAATCAAATACCATATATGATGTTGTTGATAATGGGTTAGTTCGTGGCATAAAGTGACAATAATTTCATCTTCGTTATATCTTGAAAGGAGCGTATCACCGAGTAGAATTCTTTTCGTATTGCCAAGGCCTGAGACAAATGCATTTGCTTTTTTAGACTTACTACTTAAATTAATTGTAAAAACTCCTTCAATCTTCATACCGGTTTTTTCGCAAATATCTTTTATTTTATTTTTCAATTCACCATCCGGAAGTTGAGTGGTTTTGTAAAATAGTGGTAGAATCAAAACTGGTAATAGATTCACAAGTATTACACTAAAAATTGTCATTAAAAGCCCAAGATGTAACCACCATAATCGGGGTGATCTGTAAGTTATAAAATACAGAAATTCAAAGACGACCAATCCCAAAATCAACCCAATAAAGAATGACTTCAATTCATCTTTAATCCATTCTTTCATTGTCTGGGTAGAGAAGTTATATTTATGCTCAATCTTATATCCACTGATGAATCCAAAGGGTAGAGAGATGAGAAAATATAGAGAATAAAACACAATGAAATAAAGAAAAGCCTGGATAATGCGTAAATTTATTAAATCAGTTATTATACCGAAAATTTTTTGAGAAATCTGGAATCTGATAATTAAAAGTAAGATTGCTATTGATACCACCGAAGAAATAATATTTACAAGTAAATGCTCATTATGATATCTGCGGGCAATCTTTTGTTTATCTTCATCAATCAAGGGATGGATTTTATATTTCTTCATAATTGATTTTTAGTTAGAAACAGATCACCTGAAGCAGGTGTTATCTGGAGGGTTTTTATCTTATATGGATACTCATACCTTAAGACCGGCATTCCACAGGGTGGACTCTCAGCATCAGGGCAGGAACGGAGGCAATCTCCTGAACAATCTATGGGTATGAAACCATTTTTAATTTTGATATGGACATGATTTCTTCTCGTCCCTTCGCAGTTAGGAATATCTTTTGAATCATAATCCCAGGACAGTTCCTGGCAGACCGCATAGGTAAGCCCCCTTGCCTCAACTTCTTTTTTAAACCATAAATGGAATTTCTTTCTAATTTCAAATGGTGCCATAAATCGCCGGACCTGTTTATCCGGTTTATATCTGTAGTATTCCTTTATGCGCGGTATACATGTTTGGAATTTTGTCCCCTCAAGTCGTCTTAAAAGGTTTTCCATTGAAATTTTATTATAATAACCGGTTGAGGCGATGATATGCTTCGTGCCCGTTTTTTTGACATTCTCAATAATCCATATGAGGTCTTCGGGTTCAATAAGCCCCAGGACAGTTGGGTCGGTCCTGCATACCGTCTCAATACCGAGTCCATTTAAAAACTTAAGGACGGATATTCGTTCATTTATCTCTGAGGCATAGGGACTAGTAATCATTTGTTTTTTAGGCGGCGCCTCAATCGTTATCTCAACGAACCAGTATGGATATGAAATCAATTCAGGAATCTCTCCTATTAAGTCTCTCAAGCCCTCCGCGGACTTCGTTACAATCCGAAAACTCAATCTATATCTCATTAATGTCCGCAAAATTCGGTAGGTCAAATTTCGCAATTCAACAATAGGTTGGAGTGGGTCGGTTATCTGACTCAGATAGAAAGGAAATGCTATTTTCAATCTTTTTATCTCACTCTCTAATTTTTCAGGAAGATTTTTATATATCTTTATTCTATCGGGTTCGGACCAGAGATATGCCCTTGCATAGCACATCGGGCATCGAAATATACATCCACCCGAATTCGTTAAAGAAATAAGCGCAGTATGGGGACATTTTCTCTGCCGCAGGGGATAGGGGAAATCATGGATAACTACACCTTTTAAATTTATGAATGAAACCTTCTTGAAGTCGGACCCGGGTGACACTTAGCCTATTCTTAACAAATCTTCTTTTTCCTTAAATTCTCTCAGATATTTTCTTATCGGCCAATGCTCTGGTAATTTAATCTCCGGATCTTTACTCACAATCGCAAATGCATCATCCCTTGCCAGAAATAAAAGTTCCTGGTCTTGTTCAAGGTCTCCAATCTTTATATCCGGCAAGCCATGCTGTCTTTTTCCCAAGATTTCACCGGGCCCTCTTAATTGCATATCCTTTCTTGCTAATGCAAATCCGTCGTTATTTTTCTCAAAGAACATCAATCGCTCATAGGTTTCTGGCGCTACAAATTTGCTGAGTATCAAAAAGCAATATGATTTTTCTGCTCCCCTACCAATCCTTCCTCTTAGCTGGTGCAGTTGTGCCAGACCGAATCTTTCGGGATGTAGTATCAACATAATTGTTGCATTAGGAATATCAACACCAACTTCAATAACTGTTGTAGCGACAAGAATATTTATTCTCCCACCACGAAAATCTGACATTACATTTATTCTTTCCTGTGTGCTGAGTCTTCCATGTATTAACCCAACTGTAAAATTTGGAAATATGTGACAGACCTCTTCATAAACTTCTTTTGCCGATTTCAATTCTAATTTTTCTGATTTTTCAATTATCGGGCATACTACAAATACCTGGCGACCCTTGAGCAACTCAGTACTTATGAATCTGTAAACAGTTGTTTTTTCATTTTCTAAGTACAATTTTGTTACAACCTCTCCCCTACCCGCGGGTTTCTCTGTTAATGTAGAAATATCAAGGTCGCCATAAAGCGTTAACGCAAGTGTTCTCGGAATCGGTGTTGCTGATAATACCAGAAAATGTGGATTTAAGCCCTTGTTCACAAGTGCTGCCCTCTGCATTACACCGAATCTGTGCTGTTCATCTATAATTGCCAGTCCCAAATTTTTAAAATTTATTCCTTCTTCAATAAGGGCATGAGTTCCAAAGATTATCTTTGCTTCTCCACTCTGAATCTGGTTTATCACCTCATCCCGTGCCGAGCCCTTTATACTGCTTGTTAAAAGCACGGATTTCACACCAATCTTTTCAAGAAGTTGGCAATGGTTAATATAATGCTGTTCTGCAAGGATTTCTGTTGGTACCATCATCGCTCCTTGATAATCACTCTCCACTGCAACAAGCAGAGCATAGAGTGCCACAACGGTCTTACCCGAACCAACATCGCCCTGAAGTAAACGATTCATCGGTTTTGATTTTGCTAAATCTATAGTAATCTCGTTAACCACCTTTTTCTGACCCTCTGTGAGTTCAAAGTGCAAGGAACTTAAAAAGGTCTCGGTCAATCTACCGGTCCGTCTTAAAGAAACACCTTCCAAACTTTTTATTTCAGATCTGCGTCTTGCCAAGGCAAGTTCAAAAAAGAAGAATTCATCATAAACGAGTCGCTGACGTGCCCTTTTTGCATTTTCAATCGTCTGGGGAAAATGTAAATCTTTTAATGCTTTTTTTAATGATGGAAGATTATTTTTTTGTATTAAATACTCAGGGATGGTTTCAACAACTTCTTCAAGGCAAAGTTCAAGGGCAATATTCACTGCCCGCCTGATATCCCATATTCCCAGCCCTTCGGTAAGTGGGTATATAGGAATTATTGTACCACCGATTTTATCTGGAACCGAATCCTCATCTCCAACAATTTCATAAATGGGATTGATAAATTGTTTATTGTAAAAAAATGTTACTTTTCCTGAAACTATCAACCAGTCACCAATTTTGAATTTACTCTTTAAATCTGGACGATTAAACCAGCGCACAACAACACTTCCGGTCTCATCACGAAGCAAGACATTAACCACCTCACCCCGGCGCATTGCCTTCTTTATCTCAATAAGATGAATCCGTCCAATAACCGTCGCTTCATCATTTATCCTTAAATCTTTAATTTTTAAAACATTAGAATAATCGAGGTAACGGTGCGGGACCAAAAATAAAAGGTCCTTTACACTCTCTACATTCAGTTTTTTAAAATAACTTGCCCTCTTTGGCCCGATTCCTTTTATATACTGGACCGGGCTATCAAGCCTTAAAAACTGTTTTTTTTGCACTATTTACCCTGGGTTAATATTTCAATCTCCTTATGGAATGTATCTGGATTTAATGCCTTTGCCTCAGCATCTTTGATTGACACAAGATTTTTCTTTACATAATTTGCCAGACAGGCATCAAAGGTTATCATTCCTTGTTGCTGCGAGGTTTGCAGAATAGATAATAACTGATGGGTCTTCGCTTCTCTGATTAGATTACGGACACTGCTTGTAGCAATCAATAATTCATATGCTGCGATGCGACCCTTGCCATCTGCCCTTTTTATTAAATTTTGGGCAAATATTGCTAAAAGATTCAATGATAACTGCATTCTTATTTGATTTTGTTGATGGGGAGGGAAGACATCTATAATACGGTCAATTGTAGAGATGGAATCAGCAGTATGCAGGGTGGTAATAACAAGATGACCGGTTTCTGCCGCAGTAATTGCCAGAGAGATTGTCTCAAGATCACGCATCTCACCCACAAGGATTACATCAGGATCCTGTCTTAATACAAATTTTAATGCATTGGCAAATGAATGTGTATCCCTTCCAACCTCACGCTGGGTGACGAGTGCTTTTTTATTTTTGTGAATGAACTCAATTGGGTCTTCCACTGTAACAATGTGACAATTGTCATTTTCATTTCTATAATCAATGAGCGCTGCCTGGGTTGTAGATTTTCCACATCCAGAAGGACCTGTTACGACAATCAATCCCCTTGGTCTCATTGCGAGTTCCTTTAAAACCGGTGGAAATCCGAGTTCATCAATTGTTGGAATCTTCTCTGGAATCAATCTGAATACTGCGCCGATATTCCCCTTCTGTCTGAACAGGTTGACCCGGAATCGTGCCACACCAGTCATTTCATATGACATATCGAGTTCATTGGTCTTTTTATATTCCTCGATCTGTTCCTTTTTAAGCATCTCAACAAGTCCCGATTCAATATCCACAGCAGTCAATGGTGGAACTTCAAGTGATGTCAGGTCACCATTAATTCTCAATATTGGTGGTGAACCAACCTTTAAGATCAAATCCGATGCCCTACTATTTACTTGTGTATGTAATAAGTCGTTAAGCTTTATCATCCAGATACCCGCCTTTCAAACTCATCCGGATTTGTACAATGAGCAAGCGCCTCTTCATATTCTATTATTCCCTGATTCAAAAGGTTACGCAAATATTGATCCATTTGGATCATACCAAGCCTTGAGCCCGTCTGAATAGCAGAATAAATTTGAGGTGTCTTCGCCTCACGAATTGCACTGCGAATCGCTGGCGTACACACCATGATTTCAAATGCTGCAACACGTCCTGTACCATCTTTTTTTCGCACCAGGGTCTCGGTGATCACTGCCTGAAGTGTTGTTGATAACTGGAGCCTTATCTGTTGCTGCTGAGCAGGTGGGAAGACATCTATAATACGGTCTATGGTTTGGACCGCATCAATTGTATGAAGGGTTGAAAACACAAGATGCCCCGTCTCTGCTGCGGTAATTGTCTGCGCCATTGTTTCAAGGTCACGCATTTCACCAACAAGAATAATATCCGGATTCTGCCTGATTGCACGTCTGAGTGCTTCAGCGTACGACATTGTATCAATGCCAATCTCTCGTTGTTCAATAATGGAGTATTTATCCCGATGCAAAAATTCTATTGGGTCTTCAATTGTAATTATGTGTTTACGAAAATGTTGATTTATATGCTCAATCATAGCAGCAAGGGTAGTAGACTTACCACTCCCTGTCGGACCTGTAACAAGCACCAAACCTCTTGGTAACTCAGCAATCCTTTTTAAAACAGGCGGGAATCCCCATTCATCAATCGTCTTTATCTTCAATGGTATTATCCTCATCACCACACCGATTGTTCCCATTTGTTTAAAACAATTCACCCTGAATCTTGCTACTCCCGGGATCTCGTATGCCATATCAAATTCAAGGTTCTTTTCAAATATTTCACGCTGTACCGGCTTCATTAAACCGTATATTAAATTTTCCATATCTTCTTTTGTAACTGGTGGGTTATCTGACCTTTCAAGTTCACCAGCCACACGATAAATTGGAGGCTCGCCGACCCGAAGGTGTAAATCAGAACCTTCTCTTAAAACAAGTTCCTCTAAGAGAACATCAATATCTATATTGGGCATACTTTATTTCTGCTGCCTAATAAATGCACGAAAACCTATTGATGTATCTGTGATGTAATCAAGTCCTGACATTTTTGAAGAACTAATCTTAATGGTGTAGGGCACTGAATCTGCTGGAAAAAGAGAGTCAGCATTGCTGATGTTTATAATTGTATCTACAATTGTCGTATCAAATAATGGATTTTTCAGGTAGTTAAGGAGACTATCAATTGACTTTGGTGCACCTTTATAAACTGCGATATCCGTGGTATCAAATTCCGGTATTCGGGCAAAACTAATCGTTAATGTGTCAGTAATAGTAATAAATTCTGTATCAGGTTTGTGGAAGTTCTGCGCCGGAGGAATTAGTACACTTACATCTATAATGTGTTCTGTCGCCTTTCCATACAGTGAGTTTAATCTGTAATAAACCTTTGTGTTTGGTCTGAGTAAAGTATCCGCATCATTGAAATACATTATGGTATCAATTGGTACTGTATCAAGGGCAACAAAATTTGTTGAGTCGCTACTGCGTTCCACAATGACTGCATCAATCTGGGGTCTTTGTAATGTCCAGCCCCAGGTCAAATTTATAAAAACCTGAGACTTTTCTCCGAGAATGCTCGTTTCCACATTCACCACTTCAGCAGTATGTTTAACCCAACATTCAAGATTCACTTCCATTCCTGTTTCGCAGCCAATGAATATTAAAACAACCAAAAAACCATATAATTTTTTCATAAGACCTCCTTCTGGATAATTTGATAATAATATATAAATTTAACTAATTGTCAATGGGAAACATAGATTCAGTCTTGACGACAGATAAAAATCCAGTATAATCAGAATGAATGAAAGTTTTTATCACTGGTTCGCAAGGATGTTTGGGGAACGCGATGCAAAATCTGCTCAGACAGGAGAATGTAAACCATTTGGGGGTTGATGTTCAGCAACTTGATATATCGGATTTTAAAAAGCTCAATGAAACAATTATGAATTACAAACCGGATGTCATACTCCATTTTGCTGCAATCAGCGATGTGGATGCCTGTGAACGAGAACCCGAATTAGCGTTTAGAATAAACACCCTTTCAACCCTTGGCATCGCAATAATTGCCCGGAAAATAAATGCAAAATTGCTCTATACCAGCACAAATTTTGTATTTGATGGGAATACCGAAAGACCATATTATGAATACGACCAACCCAACCCACTGAGTGAATATGGAAAGACAAAATATCTTGGAGAGAAATATATCCGCGAAACTTATAATCGCTCTTATATTGTACGCACATCCTGGCTTTTTGGAAAAAATTCCAAAACCTTTGCCTCAAGATTTTTACAGCAGAAAGAAAAACCTCATTCCATAAGTGTCATCTGTGACCAGATTGGTTCTTTTACTTATGTTTTAGACCTCGCTGATGCAATCTTTAATATAATTAAATCTGAAAATTATGGGACATATCATATTGTTAATGGAGATTATGGAACATGGCTTGATTTTTTATTAAGGGCAAAAGAGATTATGAAATTCAATACAGAGTTGATACCAGTTAAAACAGATGAATTGAATCTCCCAGCTCCAAGACCCAAATTCGCACCGCTTG
>JBDRWA010000108.1:0-7723 GCA_039802145.1 Caldifarciminota bacterium
CCAATACATTATATTTTGATAGATTTTCAAAAAATTGTTCAAAAGAATAGATTATCTGGGAGCGGTCCAACCTTTCTTCAACTTTCTGTAGTATAATAGGATAATGTATTTTGAAGACCGGCATAATATGACTGAGGTATAAGGCAGATTCGGGGGGCAAAATCTTTGTGAGCCATCGCTTCTCCATAGCACCTTCCAGATTTGTAATATATCCCTCAATTATGGTTGAAAATGGCGCAAAGGGTTTGATTTCATCTTTTATTCCTTTTCCGATCAATACCTGAATATTGGATTGATTTATACTCTGAACAAATTGTTGCATTAACCGCGTCTTTCCAATACCGATATCACCTTTGATAAGCAAAAAATTGCCCTGATAATTATACGCCTTTTCCAACATTTCTCTCAGTAACGTGAGTTCATTCTCTCTACCGATGAATGGAATGTTGAAAGCTTGAGTTTTAGACAACGACTCATCCAACATATCATTTATTATACAAACAATTATTTTACTGTCAAGATTTCATTTTTTTGATTGCGAGACTGGAGAAAGACTATAATTACACCATTAGTGCTTTAGGAAATGGATTGAGGTATTTCTGGGACAAGAGATATGTATTATCAAACCGATAAGAGAAGTTTTTGAGCATTTCTATGATTGTAGTTAATGAAATGGTTCCGCCTTTATACTTTTCAAGGAGATCTAAAAAATGCCGTTTTTCTTTTTCATTCAAGTTTCTTGAAAAATAGCCATAAATATGGAGGATGGTATTGAAATGTTTTGAATGGGACGGTTTTTTGGCAAATGCATTATAAAATAGAATTCTATAGTTTTCTAATTTCTCCTTTAAATCCATCTTTCCATTTGCAACAATCCTGCCCAGTTCTTTTAAATTCTTTTGACTATAAGTCATAAGCAAGTATTTATATCGGGTGTGAAATTTTACAAGCGCATCAGCATTAAAATTTTCTTTTAATCCACGGAATTCCGCATAGGCGAATATCCTTATCAAAAAATGCTCACGCAGCTCTAAATTCTTCAATCTGCCTTCGTGTTCGGCAGGCAACTCTGAAAAGTTATTTTTTATCCCTTCAGCAAAGAATCCATCTGTCCTGCCCATAATTTTATTATCCTGATAATAATTGGCTGAAGTAATTCCGCAGGAAGGTGATTTGCCTTTGAGTAAAAATCCATCAATGTTGCTGACACTTTTTATGAAACCAGCAATGAATTCTTTGATATTTGAAGTCAAATCCCTGCCCGTTTCGGGTTGAAACAATCGTTTTTTGCCATTTTCTTTTATTACAATTATCTTTGGTCTTGGCACACCCAGTCCCATTTCCATTTCCGGACAGACGAGTTCGTAATCTATAAACTTTTTCAAACGCTCCACAAATTCATCCTGCACAATCCCACCATTATACCGCACCGGATAACAAAAACATTTGCTCAATATTATCTTTGGTCTTTCCATAATTTTATTTAGTTCTCAACAAGCAAACTGCATTGGTTTCAAAAATTATATATAGTATGTACCGTCGTAGATTATATTCGCGGGTCCCTCAAGATATAATTTTTCTTTCAATGTAACAGTCAATTCTCCACCCCGCGTTTGAACTTTCACGGGCGATTCTGCCATAAAAAGTTTAACCGCGATGTATGCCGAAGCAACCGCACCACTACCGCAAGACAGGGTTTCATCCTCAACACCGCGTTCATAAGTTCGCACAAAAATTGATTTTTTATCAATTTTGACGAAATCAACATTTGTTCCATTAGGTTGAAATTCCTTATGATTGCGGATTGTTTTACCAAGCTCTAAGATATCTATGTCATCGTAAGAATCAACAAATAGAATCGTATGGGGTACACCAAGTTTAAGATAAGAAAGTTTGTATTTCTTTCGCGCAATGGTTAGAGTGAAATTGAGTTTTATATCAACCGGAGGTAAAACTTCAATACTTATTTTTTCGGGCTGATAGGCAAAACCCAATGGACCCGCAGGAGTTAAAAATTTGCCTTTGTCTTCAATTATTCCTAATCGCTGGGCAAATTTTACTGCACACCTTGCACCGTTAAGACACATATCAGCTTCGCTACCATCGCGATTAAAATAACGCATGCTGAAAAAATAACCTTTAAAATTTTCAACAAGAATCAAACCATCTCCACCAATTCCATAGTGACGATCTAATAGTTTTACAATAATATTGGTGAGCTCATCTGATTTTACTACATTCGTGAATTGCTCTTCACGATTATCAATCACGACAAAATCATTTCCCGTCCCTTCTATTTTTGTAAAGAATATTGGATTCATTTATCTTCCTCCTTAATTTAGCGTATCGCTAATATAAACCTACGAAGATATGTAATGAATGCGGTGAGCATAAACGGTATGGAAAGATATAAGGCAATCATGCCGATTTTTTGATAATTCAAAGTAAAGGCAAGTATCATTAAGCCAAAAAGAAAGCCTGTTATTTTACCCCAGACATTAGATTTGTACACTGTTTGCGTTCGTTTAAATAAGACATAACTCCCGCCAAGAATTAATAAATCTCTTAATGCAATTATCGCCACCACCCATACCGGAATAGAATTTATCAACAGTAGTGTTAAAAGAATAAATGTGAGTGAAATTTTATCACAGAGTGGATCAAGTAATTTTCCAAACTCGCTTTCCTGATGGAATTTCCGTGCTATGTATCCATCCAGGACATCAGAAAAAAGTGCAACGAGCATTATTATAAATGCCACCAGCCTTTCTTTTTTTACAAGCAGGTATATAATAACTGGTAATAATAGAAATCTTATTATCGTTATCAGATTTGAAAGTGTAAATTTTTTATCCATCTTTACGCCTTCTCTGAAGTATCTCCTCAGCATGCTCCAAAGTTTTCTTCGTGATCTCTTTGCCTCCGAGCATGCGGGCGATCTCCATTTTACGCATTGTCTCATCAAGTTTCAATACATTCACATAGGTTGAATCCTTTTTAATCTCTTTTTTAACGAGGATATGGTTATCAGCAAAAATTGATATTTGGGGTAGGTGTGTGATGCAAATAACCTGGTGTTCCTTGCTGAGAGCAAAGAGTAGTTCCCCAACTGCTTCAGCAATCCTGCCTCCTATACCAGTATCAACTTCATCAAAAATAATTGTAGGAATATGATCTGCCTCAGAAAGTATGGTTTTCAATCCCAAGGTCATTCTTGATATCTCTCCACCTGAGCCAACTTTGTTTAATGGTTTTAGTTCCTCCCCGGGATTGGTTGAAATAAAAAACTCTACCCCATCTACCCCGGATTCATCAAGGGGTTTTTCAGTGAATTTAATATGGAACTGTGCTTTTTCCATTCCCAGTCTATTGAGAATTTTAATAATTTCTTTCTCCATTATTTTCGCTGTTGTCCTTCTTTTTTTTGATAACGCGGAGGTAAGATCGGCAAGTTGATTTTCAAATAAATGCAATTGATTCTGGAGTTTTTCAATTTCAATCTCATTTTTTTCTAATTTTTCAATTTCTTTTTTGGCAGATTCAAGGTACTCAAGAAGACCAGGGATATCACGGCGATATTTCTTTTTCAGCCTCTCAATCAAATCAAGCCTTTCCATTACTTCCTCAAATCGTTCTGGAGAAAAATCAATACGCTCTCGGTAGTTAATCAATTGTCGGTAGACTTCTTCAATGTTATTTATGCTAACTCCAATTAATGATTTCAGATTATTTATTTCACATCTTGAATCTAAGTTACTTAACTCTTCAATCAAACGGTAGACAAGGGCAAGGTTTTCATAAGCAGAGGATTCTGCTTCGTAAAGGTGGGGTATAATTTCGTCAACCAGGCTTGCCCGTTTTTCCCCAGTTTGTAAAAGGGTTTTTTCTTCTAATAGTTTTTCTTCTTCCCCGGGTCTGAGATTTGCTTTTTCTATTTCGTCAATTTCAAATCTTAAATCTGCAATTTTCTGATTTTTTTCTCTCTGTAATGATTCAAGTTCTTTGAGTTGCGATAGACATTTGCGATGTTCATTAAAAATTTTTTGGTAATCAGCGAGCATCATCTCAGTATGTGCATAATGGTCTAAAAGTTTAAGATGATTCGCAACATTAAAGAGTGATTGATTCTCATATTGACCGACAAGGTCTATCAAACTCTGGGTAATTTCTTTTAAACGGAACAGGCTCACCAGCTGGTCATTGATATATGCAAATTGTCTTTTCCCCCGTTCAATCCTCCGTCTTACTATGATATCTTCGTTTGTTTCAAGATTATATTTTTTTAATAATTCAATTGATTCGCTATTAGGTTCAATAATCCCGGTAATTTCTGCATAATCCTTTCCGCTTCTAATTGAAATTTCATCCAGCCTTTCTCCGCACAATGCAGCAATTGCCTCAACAATCATTGATTTACCTGCACCAGTCTCACCGGTTATCACCGTAAGACCTTTTTCAAAGTTAAGGGATAGCTCTTCCATAAGGGCAAAATTTTTTACCCTTAGAAATTTAAGCATGTTCCCTTCCACCCCATTTTAATTTTTCTTTTAAAGTATTGAAAAAAGTTGAATTGAGAGGCTTTATTAATTTTACATAAATTGATGCTTTATAAAATTTTATTCTTTCATTTGCCCTTAAAACCTTGCTTCGCTGCCCATCTGCAACGAGAACCGCCTTACCTTTTCTACCCACCTGAATTTCAATTAAAGAATCCGGCGGCAAGACAATCGGTCTCACGGATAAAGTATGGGGAGAAATCGGAGTCATAATTATTGCTTCACTATTTGGTAGTAAGATTGGACCACCTGTAGCAAGGGAATAGGCGGTTGAACCAGTAGGTGTGGAAATGATGATTCCATCCGCGACAAATCTACATATATATTCACCATTAATTCTTGCGGAGAATTCAACTACCCTGCCTGGAATATTTGTGCATATTGTAATGTCGTTCAGTGCGTAGAAATAATCTTTATTAACCTCTCCACAGATCATCATTCGATTTTCTATTCGAAAACGACTTTTCTTAATTTTATCAAGGATATCTTTAAGCCGGGAAAATTTCACATCGGTAAGAAATCCAAGCCCTCCTGAGTTTACACCCAGAATTGGTATGCCTTTATTGGCATATTCTGAAGCTGCAGTGAGAAGTGTACCATCTCCACCCAAGGCAATGACAAAATCAGGTTTATTCGATAATTTAAAACCTTTTCTGCTAATGATTTGTTGGGCGATTTTTAAATTTCTTTTTGCATCTAACTTTTTTTTATTTATGACCAATTTTACATTTTTCATCTTCTGAATCTCCCGACGAAAAGATACCGTGTCCGGCCAAATAAATCTTTAATAAAAAAATAATTTTCTGTATATTCCTTAAGATACAAATTTAAATCTTCAACTTCATCTTCATCAATTTCAAGTGCAAATGTAATTGGATCTTTTAAATAATTGAATGCGTGATTTATCAATTTCTTTATAAAAACGACTCCTCCCCATCCCCCATCTATCGCCATTCTCGGCTCAAAATCTCTTACACTTTTGGGTAATTCATTTATCCGCTCTCTTGGTACATACGGCGGATTGCAAACAAGTAAATCAAATATTTTATTTTTAAAAGCCAAAAAGAGGTCCGTATTTATTAATGTGATGCGGTCAGTAAGATTGAATTTATGAACATTATATTGAGCATTTTTTAATGCAACTTTGCAGATATCTGTTGCAATTATTTCAGAGTCTGTAAACATTTCAGCAAGCGCAACGGAGATTGCACCGCAGCCTGTACCGATCTCACAGATTCTTTGAGGTTTGAACTGAATTAACTTCCTAATTAGTTCTACAAAATATTCGGTTTCCAATCTGGGAATAAAGACGCCCGGGAAGAGTGCAAGTTTAAAGTCAAGGAACTGTACTTGTTTTGTCACATATTCAATAGGCACGCCATTCTTGAGCAAGTTAAATTTTAATCTCAAATACCGCTCAAGCATCAAATTTTCTTCTTGATTAAAATATAGTTCAAACCTGGGTTTATTTAATAATGTAGAAGCGAGCAATTCGGTCTCTTCAATATTCAGACCAAAATCCTTACTTAGATTCTTTATTACTTCTTTCATATTTTTTGAGTGCCGCTATTAGTCCATCAAGTTCGCCATCAAGAATATTCTGCAGATTATATAGATTCAATCCAATACGGTGGTCGGTGACGCGATTCTGAGGAAAATTATATGTTCTAATTTTTTCACTCCTTTCCCCAGTGCCAATCTGACGCCGACGCTGAAATTCAATTTCACGAAATTTTTTCTCTGATTCTATCGCATGTAACCTTGCCCGCAAGATTTTCATTGCCTTTTCACGGTTTTGATGTTGAGACCGTTCGTCCTGACAGGTAACGGTTATACCCGTTGGAATATGTAAAATTCTGACTGCAGAGGAGACTTTATTTACATTCTGCCCACCATGCCCCCCTGCTCTGAATGTATCAATCTTTAGGTCATCCGGTGAAATTTCAATTTGAGATTCTTCTATCTCGGGTAGTACCGCAACAGTTATTGTAGAAGTATGGATTCTACCACTTGATTCAGTGATCGGAACTCGTTGCACACGATGAACACCGCTTTCAAACCGGAAAGTTCCATAGGCATTTTCACCAGATACAAGAAAAATTATTTCCTTAAATCCACCAAGGTCACTGGGGTGAGAAGAAAGTACCTCATATTTCATTTTCTTTTTTTCAATATATTTCGTATACATTCTAAAAACATCCGCAGCGAATAATGTTGCCTCATTACCACCTGCCCCAGCTCTTATTTCAATTATACAATTTTTTTGATACTCATCGTAGAAAGGGTTTAAGAAATTATCGATCTCCTGTTCAATAATTTCTAATTTATTTTTTAATTCAATAAGTTCTGCCTCAGCAATTTCTTTAAGCTCGTTGTTATTACCCTTCAATAATTCTGCTACATCTTTTATCTCTTTCGTGATTCTCTCGTGTTCTTCATATTTTTGGAGAAGTTGCTGGATTTTTTTATATTCTCGAGAAATGTGGGCATATTTTTTTGGATTTTTCATTACTTCTTCAGAACTTAATAAATCCTGAAGTTTTTTCAATTCAGCTTCTTTTTCTTTGCGATCTATTAAGAGTTGCGACATTGTTTAATTATAATTTCTCAAATTTCTCCTTGAGCGCGATATAGCGCAAATAATCATCAAGGTCCTCAACTGCTCTTATAATTAAGCTGTTATTCTTTATAGCTATTAGGTTCACCTGCTGTAGTTTATCAACATAGTCTTTTAATTTATTTATTTCAATACCTGTTGTCAGCGCCATACTTTCAAAGGAAAATGGTGATATTTCAATACCAGCCGGGGTGCTCTTACCAAGTTCCTTTGCCTTGGTTATGATATAGGCAACAACTCTGCGTTCCTCACTCTTTATAGTCAATAGTTTAATCTGCTCATCCGCATTCCGTAGACGTTTGGTAAGTGTTTCAAGTATATACTCAATCAACGGGTTCTCCCGAATTTTACTCCTAAAAGTTTCTTTGTCGATGATTAGCAATGAAGTCTTTGAAATTGCTGTGGCAGTTGCTGAACGGGGAGAACCATCTATTATTGCCATTTCACCAAAAAAATCGCCTTCTTTCAAAACCGCTAATACCCGTTCATCAGGTCCTTTACCTTTAGTAATCTTTATCTGCCCTTCTTTTATTAAATACATCACATCACC
>JBDRWA010000109.1:0-7688 GCA_039802145.1 Caldifarciminota bacterium
CAAGCGCTATGTCGCTTATGCGGGTTTGGTGCCGAATACCAAAGGTTCTGCAGATAAGTACCGGAATGGGCATCTTTGTAAGCAGGCGAATATGTATTTGAAACATGCTTATTTGGAAGTGGCTACTGCAGCCTTGCGGGCGTGTGATATTGACCAGAAATTATTATTTTATTATCAGCGGATATTAAAAAGGAAAGGTAAGGGTATCGCAAAAGTAGCTTTGGCGCGAAAGATTGCTACCATTGTTTATTATATGTTGCGTGAGCAGATTGATTATGCTCCTTGTCTGGCGAGAAATAGAATGGCTGGGTAAGCCTCTGTCTCCACTTAATCACTAAATGATTAATAAAAAGATTAGGCAGCCCAGCCACTCCGAATAGATACCTTGGTCTTATATGACCGTATAGCAGTCTGGTTTAACCGTTAGGTATGATTCGGACCAAGAAATTATAATCTGAAGAAAGGGGGATGTAAAGGGAGAATTTAATTATTGACAAACCTTTTATAGCAGTGGAGAGGAGTCAGAAGCGCTACCTCTTGACAATTTTTTTAAGCAAAATATAATGTTTTGCTGGAGGTTGGTATGTCAGGATTATTTACTCTATTACTTGTTTGCCTAAACCCTGTGATTTCAGGAAAGATGACTCTTGAACTTACAAGGATAATAAAAGATACGCCTCCTAATAAAAAAATATTTGTGATTGTCCATATGAATACCAAATATCCTTATGAACATATTCAAAATTTGAATCTTCAAGAGAAATGTCAGATCTTTAAGGATGTGGCTGAGCATTCTCAAAAAGCGGTCATTAATTATCTGAAGATATTACCTGAGAATAAGGCTGAAATTGTAAGGCAATTCTGGATCTTTAATGGTTTTCACTTAAAGGCAACAAGGGATGTAATTGAGGAACTCGCAAGCAGGGATGATGTATGGTTCATCTGTCATAATGGAACTGTCCAATTAAATTATGAAAAAGTGGAAAATATAGAAAAAAGAACCCCCGAATGGAACATCATCAAGATAATGGCAGATTCCTGCTGGGCAGCAGGCTATAGTGGGAATGGAATAGTCATCGGTCATATTGATACCGGCGTATTGACAACCCATGAAGCGCTCGCTGGTAAATGGCTCTCACCATACTGGTATGATGCAGTGGGTGGCCAACCTTCACCCTATGATGATAATGGTCATGGAACGCATACGGTAGGCATTATCTGTGGGGGTGATGGTTATGGTCCATTTGTAAACGATGTCGGTGTAGCATATGGAGCCCGGTTTATTCCTACAAAGGCGTTTGATGCTGGTGGTTCAGGTCAGTATGCCTGGATAGATGCCTGTATGCAGTATCTTGCCGATTTGAAATCACAGGGGATAAATATTCGGGCAATAAACAATTCCTGGGGCAGTAGCAATGGTTCTGATTTACACTGGTGGGATATAGTCTTGAACTGGAAGAATCTCGGCATCCTCCCGGTATTCTCAGCAGGCGGTAATGGACCTGGATACGGTACGATAAATTCACCTGCCTCTTATCCAACCGCTGCTGCGGTAACAGCGACCAACAGCAATGATAGTACCTGGTGGTTTGCCCACGGACCTGCACCGAATATTCCACCAATTAATAACCCCCTATACTGGTATTATCCAGGATGGAATCTTTTGAAGCCTGATTTTTCAGCACCGGGTGTGAATATTCGTTCATGCGATAATAATGGGGGTTATGCTACACGTAATGGAACATCATATTCTGCACCCCATGTTAGTGGTGGTGTTGCAATATTACTGGAAAAAAATCCAAATCTTAGTCCGCAGGAGGTCTATAATATCTTAAAAGATAATTGTACCCAACCTTCTCAAGGTGGGCCATATCCCAATAACACCTATGGCTGGGGAAGGATTAATTTGTGGCACGCATTAAAAGAAGTTCCACCAACGAATGCGCCCTTTATCGTACTTATTAGAACCCAGGTGGTAAATGATAACAATGGGAATGGCAAACTTGACCCCGGTGAGGAAGCAGGTATTGTTACTTATGTTAAGAACACCGGTGGTCTGACTGCGACGAATGTCCAGGGAAGATTAAGGACCACATCTCCTTATATAAATGTGAATGATTCTATCTCTGTTTATGGCACAATCAATTCTGGTGACAGTACTAACAATTTATCAAATCCTTACCATATCAATGTTTCTGCCACGACACCGCCCGGGCATAAGGCAAATTTCCAGTTAATCCTTACATCAGCCGAGTCTACCTGGACAAGGAATTTTTCCCTTTATGTAGGTATTGCACCTGGGATGATTATCTGGGGTCCAAAATTTTTACCAAATTTCCCCACAAACCATTCTGTAAATGGTGTTGGCTTTGATAAAATCGGGGATAGAATCTATGTGCTTGATTCGTATTCATATTCAATCTACTGCTACTCTTCTGATAGTTTTGTTACATATTATGGGTCAATAACCGGACCAGCTAGTGGCCTCGTTGATATTACATATAGTCAGCACGACGATGCATTTTTTGTATGTGCGTCTAATCCCAAGACAGTCTGGAAGATAAATAAATCTACAGGTGGAATTTTAAGACAATTTGACAATCCAGCGAATGATTATCCTGTGGGACTTGCACTCTGTCCACCGAATACTATGTGGTATGCAGATAGAAGAACCGCACTTGGAGGAATTCAGTTAATTTATATAGGTGATACACTTGGTAATGCAGTTCAGTATATTAGTCCTGTTCAGGGATACTACAATACCCGCTGCCTTGCTTATGATTCCTTAGGAAACTCATTTGTAAATGTCCAGACCTGGTTTAACTCCGGAGGCAATATTCTTGATAGCACAGGTGTAGTAGAAATGACCGGACCTCCACCGACATTGACAGGCAGAAGATTTCTTTTGGACTCAAGATGGCAGATACGCGGTATTGAGTTTGACCCAAGGGATGGTAATTACTGGATAACGATTATTTTCAATGATGGTGCAAGAAATCAAATCGCAAAGGTTAAGGGATTCTACACCCCCTTGGTTTCTGTGAGGGAATCAGATAGAAATAATCTGCCTGCAGATATTTCATTAAAAATTATTCCAAATCCGGCAAATGATTTTGTAACATTTTATATAAATGCCCATAATTCAAAAAATAATTATCTAAATATTTACGATGCAAGTGGAAGGCTGATGGCAAAGATTAAAACAAAGAAAGGGGAAAACATTATTAAATGGAGACCAAAAGAAGAGAACAGACTCGCTAAGGGAGTATATTTTGTAATCTTTAAAAAAGATGAAAATAATATCGTAACCCGTAAATTCGTCCTGATTCATTAAAATTTTAATAATAAATAGCAGGGTCAGGGCTTTACATTTTGCATTAATATTTATGGTAAAACTTTGGTATTTCGCAATTTAATTACCTTAAAGAGGCATTTTAGAAGAATCCAAGTCACTTTAAGGCATTGACACTCCATCGGTAATCAATAAAATATAAAAAGGGTATGTTTTTCATTTTTCTTAACATCTTCATAGCGCAGAGCCCTGAGATTAAATGGGGCAGGATTTACGGGGGTGACAATGATGATTATGCCCGTGCCGTTATAGAATGTTCAGACAAAGGATTTATTGCAGTGGGTTCAACAAGTTCGTATGGAAACGGAGGATATGATGTATATGTCTTCAGAGTCGACTCATTCGGCTATCCCGTATGGACAAAGACTTTCGGTGGTTCACAGGACGATTATGGTTATGCAATCTGTCCGACCGATAATAATAATTATTTGATTCTTGGGACTACATATTCATTCAGTCAGGGCATAGGCGATATATTCTTGATCAAAATAAATGAAGAGGGTGATTCAATCTGGACAAAAACCTATGGAGATTCACTTGAAGAATCTGGTTATTCAATTGTTAAAACTTATGACAATAAATACCTCATTTGTGGAACAACAAATTCATTAGGTGCAGGCAATAACGATGTCTTTTTGATAAAAATAGACTCGACCGGTAATATTATCTGGTCTAAAACCTATGGTGGGAATTTGAATGATTATGCATATTGTGTGAGCAGCACATTTGATGATGGCGGTATTATAACGGGCGAAACATACTCTTATGGTAATGGTGGTAGCGATGTTTACACTGTAAAAATAGATTCGCTGGGAGACATTGAATGGACAGAACTGTATGGGTCCTATTTTGATGAAAAGGGATTCTGTGTTCAACAGACTCAAGATTCTGGATATATTGTTTGTGGAACCGCATATGTCACTTTGCTTGGATATGAATGGTGCCTTTTGAGATATAACCAGCGCGGCACATTAATTTGGAGTAGGTTTCAGGGAAGTTTGAATAACGATACTGCATTCTCAGTTCAGGAAGTGGGTCAAAATAATTATGTAATTGGCGGTAACTTCAGTTATGAAATGTATGTGGTAAGAACAGATACTTCTGGGTTGAATCTCTGGATGTTGCTTTACGGTGGTGCAGGCACAGATTGTGCTTATTCAGTAAAGAAAACATCGGACAATGGATACATAATTGCTGGCATAACTAATTCTTATGGTGCTGGTGATAATAATGCTTATCTCGTTAAGACATATGCTGACCAGGTGGGTGTTAAGGAATTATGCAAAAAAGATATATCTCCCATCAAGATAAGAGCATTCCCCTCGCCATTCAGGGAAAAACTATATATCAAATTTGCTCCTTCAGAACATTTGGATTTGTCTGATATAAAAATTTATGATATTAACGGAAGATTATTAAAAAAATTAGCACCAAAAAAATCAGGAATTGTGGATTTTATCTGGGATGGTACCGATGAAAACGCAAATGAAGTTCCTGCAGGTGTGTATTTTATATACTCTGAAAATCCAGAGAATATATTGATTAAGATAGTAACAAAACTGTGAATAAACCAATCAAGCCCCAAACAATTGTTAAATTCCAAACCCCAAGCACCAAACTCCAAACAATAACCAAATTTCAATTTTAAAGCAGATGATAATGTCCAAAGACCATACCGGCAGCCATGCCAATTAACCAATAGCAAATTTTTGTTTAGAAATTTTACTTTGTTGACATCAAATCCTCTATCAATATAATTTAAATATGAAACAATCGAAGCAGCAGATTGCTATGGATTTATTCTATCTATTCCTGATTTGCACCTTTGTCATTTCCTGCAGGCAGAAATTAGAACAAAGCCACGAATGTCGGTTCTGGGGTATCATTTTTTCACAAAACATACCAGCAATAAACGATATTATCACAACCCACCTTGATTCTTTACGCAAACTCGGAGCGAACAACCCTGATGGTTGGGGTATTGCATATTTTATTGAGTCTCATAGTGATACAATTTTACCAATTATCCGTCGTGGAGAACCATCTGCACCGCTTGACCCCAGGTATTCAGAAATGACCAGGGAGCTGATCAGAAATGTTACTCATTCTGCAGTTGCCCATGTAAGAAAAGGTTCCAGCGGACCGACCGGCGGTATTCCTAACCCGCATCCATTCAGAAGACAATGTATAAACAGAAGATTTGATATGCTCTTTGCCCATAATGGCACGATTAATACAGATATTTTACTAAGATTGATTTCAGTAATCAATCCCACATATCTCGAACAAAATCCCCCTGATTATGCTCCAAACTATCTTGATTCTGACCTGTATTCTATCCTACTTGTTGAAGTTATGGATGCATATCCTGATCTGTCTATTGAAGAATGTATAAAAATTGCAGTCGTAAAACTTGATTCAGCATTAGGTATGAGTAACGCACAACTAAATTTTGTAATGTCTTCTGGAAATACACTCTGGGCATTAAATTTTACAAAATCAGAGCCAAGGGCAATAACCGTTTACTATTATCCAGATTCATCGGTCTCAAATTTCTGGGTCGTTGCATCACAGCCACTTGATACATCAAGCCAGAAATGGATTGAGATTCCAAACCGCACAATTGCCTGTTTAAAACCCAACGAACCTGTCCATTTAATCCCAATATATCAGAAATTTGACCAGAGGGGCAAAGATGCGACAAAAAATTTTATCCTTCAGCCCAATCCATTCAACAAATCAGTCAATATCAATTACTATGTATCTAAACCCGGAATAGTAAAGATCAATATCTACGATGAACCGGGCAGACTGGTTAGAAGGCTACTGCATGAATTCAAAATCTCTGGAGAATATTCTGTAATCTGGGATGGTCTTGATGACCACCAGAATCCTTTAGCAAACGGAACCTACTTTTGCCATATCAAGAATGAAAATGAAGTGAAGAGTTTAAAGATAATTTTGATTAATTAAATTTCCATAAGATATCAAAAGTTTCTGTTGAAAATAAAGAATTTCTGAATATAATTAGTTTATGATAAAAAGATACGAAACAGAAGAGATCAGAAAAACATTCAGCGAAGAGCACAAGATGGAAGTTTGGGTACTTGTTGAGAAGGCGGTTGCCCAGGTTCAGGAAGGACTCGGGATCATTCCAAAAGGATTGAGTAAAAAATTAGACAAGATAAAGATCGACCCTGAGCGTGTTGAAGAGATAGAGAAGATTACCAATCATGATGTGATTGCCTTTCTTGAGGCAGTGAGAGAAAAGATCGGCAAAGAAAAAGGCAGGTGGCTACATTTTGGAATGACCTCATATGACCTTGTTGATACTGCTTGGGGATTGATATCAAAAGAGGGGCTCGATATAGTGCTTAATGAAATAGACACATTGTTGAAAGTCTTGAAAAAACTTGCCATAAAATATCAAAAGACCCCACAAATTGGAAGAACCCACGGAATTTTTGCTCAGCCTATCACATTTGGATATAAAATAAATTCCTGGTATCAGGAAATATTGAGGGCAAGAGACCGGTTGCGCCACGCACAAAAAGAAATTGCATTTGGGAAATTGTCGGGTGCGGTTGGCAGTTATACAATCCTTCCACCGGATATTGAAAAAAGGGTGATGAAAAAATTGAATTTAAAACCAGAATTAGTATCAACCCAGGTTATACCCAGAGATCGCCATGCATATCTTTTGACAGCCCTTGTATTATATGGTTGTGCTGTAGAAAGGATTGCCACTGAAATAAGAAATCTTTCGCGATCTGAAATCGGTGAAGTTTCTGAACCATTTACAAAGGGGCAGAAAGGTTCTTCTGCAATGCCCCATAAGCAGAATCCCATTACTTGCGAAAGAATTTGCGGTCTTGTAAAGGTCCTAAGGGGTTATCTAATACCTGCTTTTGAAAATATTAACCTCTGGCATGAAAGGGATTTGACCAATTCTTCGGTAGAAAGGATTATCATACCTGATGCATTTCATATTGTTCATTATATAACCAAAAAGATTATGTGGGTCTTAGAAAATTTACGGGTATATCCGGAGCGAATGATGGAGAATATTAATAACAGTCTTGGTCTTTATGCCTCACAGAATTTGATGAATAGATTGATTGAGAAAGGTATGAACAGAAAGGCTGCCTATGACCTGGTCCAAAAACTTTCATTCAAGGCAATGGACGAGAAAAGACATTTAATGAAGATTGTTGAAGAAGACAATGAGATAAAAAATTTTCTAAACTTTAAGGACATTGAGCGTATCTTTGATCTGAAATGGTTTTTGCGGAACATTTTATAATATTGACTTTGATGAGAAATTCATTATAATCAA
>JBDRWA010000110.1:0-7676 GCA_039802145.1 Caldifarciminota bacterium
TGAAGGTTTATCCAAATCCATTCAGGAACAATGTCCATATCAGATGCAGGATACACGATACAGGATACATGATAAAGATTTACGATATTTCGGGACGTGTTGTAAAATCTTTTAATCTTGAATCATGTATCATGTATCATGAATCCAGTATCACCTGGTTCGGCAATGATGAGCTGGGTCGCGAATTGCCTGCAGGGGTCTATTTTATCGTTTTAGAGGATAAGAGTGTAGCATCCGTGCGGGTGGTGAAGATAAGATAAAATCCCGACCCCCTTTCCGGACCCCTGGGGTGCCTTCGGGCACCCCAGGGTAGTTGTTATATAATTGCAGTAAAATACATATAATCTTTTAAATAACTAAAAATTAGTTCTATAAATTGCATTGATTAGCGATAAATTTAGATGTCAGATACAGCTATTCTTTTAAAGCGAACACAATAATGAATAAATATGATCAGAAGAGACTTATGAAGAAGATTATTGGTTCTCGATTATAAACCAGGAGGTTAAGATGCTTTTAATTTATATGATGTTTTGTGTTGATTTTGTGGTCTGTTCAGCAGATTCGGACCAATACGACCCTTGTGTAATAGCAGGCAATAATCAATACTATGTTTTCTGGTGGGATAAGCGCTATCCACAGATGTTAGAGACAATCTATGGGGCGCGGGTGAGCAGTAACGGTGTAGTTATTGACCCTAACGGCAAAATGCTCATTCGTGATTCATCGGTGGCCCACTCACCGCGTGAACATGCGCCAAGGGTGGCTTATGACGGAACTAATTTTCTTGTTGTATTCCGTCATGGTTGTTGAAGTTACGGAGACATTAAAGGAGTACGGGTTACTCCCCAATGTGACACAATCAATACAATAAATATTGCTACCAAGCCGGCCTTAGAACTTTTTCCGGATGTGGCTTTTGGGGATGGAGTTTATCTTGTAGTTTGGACCGAATCCTATCAAAGTTTTTGTAAGGGTATGCGTATAACACCATCTGGTTCACTAATAGATACTGCGTTGAATATAACACCGGGCAGTGGTTATCCATCAGTAATCTTTACTGATTCAAAGTTTTTTGTTGCTTCTACAAGTGGTTCGCAGATTAATGGTAGATTTGTGTGGTCAAATGGCTCAATGAGTGGTAGCACAGTAATAGCGAGTTCACTTCAAACTCCACGCCAGATTAGAATGGCTTACGATGGAACAAATATTTTAGTGGTCTGGACTGAAGAAATTCGAATTTTAAAAGGGCGTCTCGTTTCAGGTAATACCGGGGCCCCAATTGGGAATACATTTACTATTGCTTCTTCATATCAAATGGATCAGTATTCACTAGGAGTGTGCTTTGATGGTTTACACTATTGTATTACATATTCAGATAGCGGACGCATTTATATGAGAAAATATACTACAGCCGGGAATCCGGTTGGTCCGGCTTTTCGGGTTTCAACTTCTAATCGTGCTCAATATGCCTGTGATATGATTAGAGGATTTAATGGTCGTTATTTCATTGCCTGGAGTGAAGACTTTGGTGGTAACAAAAAGTTTGATATTGTTGGTAACATTGATTGGAATGTAGGGATTGAAGAACATAATAGTAGTAGAGAATTTTATTTTGATTTATCCAGAATTCCTTCCCACTTTAATTCTTATTTGCGATTAGATGGGTTTGAGAAAGGCCTATTTATTATTTATGATGTCACAGGGAAAAAAGTTGGAGAGTATCCAGGAGATTGCATTGGATATGATTTAAAAACAGGTGTTTATTTTTTAACGGCTAAAAGCGGAGAATTTATTGCGAAGAAAATAGTCAAAATAAAATAAAAACCGCTTAAGTCCTTAAAAAATACTATATAAAATCCAAAACCAAACTTTTTGCAGTTAATATAACTGAAAATGCCCGATTATTGACATCCACTATTATTTTAATAAAATTTATTTATGCAGAATTTAGTCTTACAAACTAAACTTCAACCACCGCAGTTAAAGGGAAAAATCTTACGCCGGGAGAGGCTGATAAATCTACTGAAAGACAATTTAGATAAAAAAATAATTTTAATCTGTGCGGATGCGGGTTATGGTAAGACAACGTTATTGAGTCAACTAATTACTGAAGAAAATCTCCCCTGTATTTTCTATAGAATGGATAAAAACGACAGCGATATTGCAGTCTTTATGTCACATCTGATTTTTGGATTAAAACAGATTCAGAAAGATTTGGGAGTACGGTGTGAAGATGTGTTGAGCCAGAATGGTAAGTTGGCTGACAATTATGAATTTATGTTCGGAACACTGATTAATGAATTAGCAGAAAAAAAGGTACAAGAATTGTTTATTATTTTAGATGACTACCACAATATTTTTGAAGATAGTAAAATCCACAAAACATTAGATTATTTCATAGAAAATTCGCCGGATAATGTTCATACAATCATTGCCTCACGAAGTTTACCTCCTTTGCCTTCACTTAGCCGATGGAAAGCAAAACAAAATTTGTTTGAAGTTTCGCGCCAGGAACTCAAATTTACTGAAGATGAAATGCGACGGTTGATTAAAAAGACCTACAATTTTACATTGACCACTGATGAATTAAAAATACTTGCCGAGCGAACCGAGGGCTGGATTACCGGTATTCAGTTAATATTGCAGTGTGCAGATAAAAATAATAAAGGAGCAATAAAAGAAAAACTTTTCAATGTTATGCAACAAGAGGAATCTTTGTTTGATTATTTTACCAATGAACTTATGTCCAGAGAGCCTTTGACAATACAAGACTTTCTGAAAAAAATTGCAATCTTAGAGGTTATTACTCCTGAAATATGTGATGTGGTAATGGAGACGCAAAATTCTGAAAAAATTCTTAAGGAAATTCAAAAACGGAATATCTTCCTTTCAGCTATTGGCTTAAATCAGTATAGATATCATCCCCTATTCCAACATTTTCTGCTAAATAAATTAGAAACAGAGCATAAAAAGAGTTTGTATATTAAAACCGGGGATTATTTCCAACAGAAGAATTTATATGAACACGCGATTGATTACTACTTGAGAGGTGAAAATTATGAAAGGGCTGGAGAGTTAATATCTACGTATGGCGAAAAGTTGATTGAGCAGGCTAAATTTTTTATGCTTAGCAAATGGTTAAGTTATATTCCATCATACATTCATAACCGGTATCCCTTACTGTACTGGTTACAAAGTATATTATACCATAATGATGGGAAATTTGATGAAGCATTGAATGTTCTCCAACAGGCAGAAGAACTTCTGAGGGAACAAAAAGATAATTTGGGTCTTTCACAAGTTCTTTATGAACAAGGGGTGGTTCAGTGGCGATGTAATAGATATAAAAAAGCGCTGGTTGCTCTCAAAAAAGCACTTAAAACCTGCCCGGATTATGAAATCAGACTGAAAGAACGAATCTATAATCTTATCGGATTAACAGTCTGGGATTTTCTCGGCGTTAACCAAGCAAAAAATTATCTTCTGAAGGCAAAAAATTTGATTAGGTCATTACCTGATTTGCACGAACATCTCACAGTTGAAGCCAATTTAGCAATGACCGATTATGAGTTAGGTAATGCTGCGAAGGCATTCAATGCTTTCCGCACATTAATTGAAAAAATTGGGCAACATTATTCATATGGGCGCGGAGTACTTTTTCTTAATAGCATAAGAATTGCCCTTGATTATGGTGAAATTGATTGGGCTGAAAAGACTCTATGTGATGGCTATTCGCTTTGTAAGGATTATAGCGACCCACACTCGCTTGCCGCACTAAATCTGGCATCGGGTTTAATATGCATTGAAAAACAACAATGGGATAAGGCTGAAATTTATCTGAATGAGGCACTTCAAAAATATTTAAAACTCGGTTTGAATAGATATATTGGATTTACATATTTATCTTTTGCGACATTAAAATGTTATCAAAATGACTTGAAAAAAGCAGCGTATTATATAGCGCAAGCCCATAATTTTACGAGCGAATCTGATGGTATACTTTTTGTCTTATTACTCCTTGAGGAATCATGGCAGGCGATATGTGCAGGTGCATATAAAAAGGCAGAAAGAATAGCAATTCGTTGTTACAAATTGGCAAGAAAAATTAACTCAAAGAGTGCATTGTTTGAGGTTTGTTTAATACGAAGTGTCATAATGAACGCCACAGGCAAAACCAAAAAAGGATTGCAGTTACTTAACCAGAATATCCTGATGATGGCTTTAAAATATGGTTACAAAGGTATTTTAATGCGTGCTTTAAGAAGGTCACCATATTTATTGGAATTTGCGCAACTATTGCTTGAGCATGGTAATTTAAAATCATCGGTCGCTGATTTTCTCTCAGAAATTATAACAAAACCATCCAGAACTTCATCCATCGGTGAGGGGATAAAACTATTCATTTTTGGCAAGCCAAGGATATTTAAAGGAGGTTATGAGCTCAGTATAAAGGATTTAGTCGTTGAAAAAGCAGCAAAATTATTCGTTTTCTTTGCCTTAAATCCTAATAAAAGATTTTCAAGGGAAGAATTAATTGAAATTTTCTGGCCTGAGCCAAATCCTGTAAAGGGCGGGAAAAATCTTAGAACCGCATTATATTATTTGAGAAAAGCCGTTGGTGAGGTGGTGATTTACAGGAACAAGGGGTATCAGTTAAACGAAAATTTTACTTTATGGGTGGATATTTTTGAATTTAACAGCATTTTTGAAAAAATCCCAAAGATACGAACTAATAAAGAGAAAGAATCTTTACTGAACAAATTGCGCAATTTTTATGGTGGGGCTATCTGTGAAGGCTGGTATGATTCATGGTTAGATGATATGAGAAGATATTATGAAGAGAGATACCTTAATATTTTAATTTTGCTGGCAGAGATTTATGTCAAAACAAATCGTATAGATAAATATGTTGAAACTTATGAAGAAATTATAAAGGTTGACCCATTTAATGAAGAGCATTATCGCAATTTGATGGTCGGTTATTCCCGCCTTGGAAGAATTCAAAATATAAAGATGAACTACGAAAAATTAAAAAAATTATTGGCTGATGAACTCAACAAAGAACCAGAAATAGAGACTCAAAATTTGTTCAAAAAACTTACTTCCTCTAAATAATATATTATTTGACTTTTTTTTGACACCTTTTTAGACATTTACTAATATAATATAATTGATAGGAGGCAAAATGAAATTTCTCAAAAATGCTTATGTTTTAGCCTTTGTCTTTCTTTTGCTCCCTGCTAAGCGTACCAATGGGCAGTGGTTAGAGGGGGAGATATACATTCCCGATTCTTTACACGGTGTCTACCAGCCTCAGGCCTACACTTATAATGCGATTAATAATAAGATATATATTGCTGGGTATAATGGCGATTGCATAATTGTAATTGATGGTGCGACCGACCAGAAGATTGCAAGAATCAAAGTAAGTTCAGAAGTCTGGTCGCTCTGTTGGAATTCCCAGAATAATAAAATATACTGCCCTTCGGCAAGTGATAGCACAATATTTGTAATTGATGGTGCAACCAATAATGTGATAAGGACGATAAATGTGCGACCGTCTCCGTGGTATGTTTTGTATGTACCATCTAATAACAGAATCTATTGCGCGCACTATGGTGATAATCGCGTGAGTGTAATTGATGGCGCCACAGATTCGGTTCTTGCCACCATTGGTGTTGGTAATGGTCCGCAGTATCTTTGTTATAACTCGATTAACAATAAGATTTACAGCGCTGATTGTCTCGGTAATACTGTTACGGTAATCAATGCAGCAACGAACGCGGTAATCACCACAATTTCTGTTGGAAATGGCCCACGGCCGTTGATTTACAATCCAACCAACAATAAAATCTACTGTGGTACTGGTGGTGGACAAAATGTGACGATAATCAACGGTGCAACGAATACGGTAATCACTACCATTTCAATCGGTGGACAGGTTGACGATTTAGTATATAATTCAACTAACAACAAAATTTATGCAGCAAGTTTAACCGCCAACACCATTACTGTTATTGATGGTGCTACTAATGCGGTGATAACGACAATTCCTAATCAGGGTGGGGCAATTAATTTGTGCTATAATCCAACCAATAACAAAGTTTACGCTAATTGTCATCTCCTCGCTGGTGATACAACCAAAGTCTCAATAATTGATGGTGCCACAGACCAGGTGATCGCCAGTATACCAATGCCCACACTGAATCGTGGCGGTTTGGTTTATAATTCAGTAAATAATAAGATCTACTCAATCGCCTGGAGCACACAGGTAGCAGTGATTGATGGCGAAACAAATAACTTAATCACCAGGATTCCACTTTACTCGTTTTCTCCCCAGGCATTCGCTTACAATCCTAATAACAACAAAATTTATTGCGGAGTTGGTAGTGAAAATCGCTATTATTTAACAGATTGCATTGCAGTAATAAATGGTGTTACTAATTATGTAGAGATGATGATACCACTGGGGTTAAATCGAAATCCGCGCGTGTTACTCTATAATCCCATCACTAATAAATTATATTGTGCCAATGGAAATGCTAATAATGTAACAGTAATTGATTGTAGCAGTAACAACATAATCAAGGATATCCCTGTAGGCACCCAACCTTATTATTTAGCGCTTAATTCCGCAAATAACAAAATTTATTGTAGTAATAACTACAGCAATAATGTGAGTGTAATTGATGGACTCGGTGATACTGTGATAAAAACCATTAATTTAGGCGCCAATGCCCGTCCCCGTGGGCTATGTTATAACTCTACAAACAATAAGATTTATGTTGCCCACTGGGGAAATCAAATGGTAACGGTAATTGATGGTTTGACGGATAGCATAATTACTACAATACCAATGCCTTCGGTTAGTCCGAATGTTCTTGTTTATAATCCATCTAACAATAAGGTATATTGCGGAACATTGGGTGGTCATGTGAGCGTGATTGACGGTGCGACCAATGCCATAATTACCAATATAAGTTTGAGTGGTCGTAGATGTCAAGCACTTGTTTATAACCCGACGAATAATAAAATCTACAGCGCAAACTGGGGTGATTATGGTGCCCATACACTTACTATCATAAATAGTGCCAATGACAATATTATTACTACTCTGAATACTGGGACTCCGAATGGACCATTCTGTTTGCTCTATAATTCAGTAAATAACAAAATCTATCTTGCTGAATATGACCAAGGATTCGTGAGGGTAATTAATGGTGCTACGAATAATGTTGTGGCTCAAATTAGAGTTGGAAGCCGACCACAACCTTTATGCTGGAATTCAGCACAAAATCGGATTTATGTTGGAAATACTCAGGATTGCTATATTTCAGTTATTGCTGATGAAGTAACCGGAATAAAAGATGAAAAATTGGTTGTAAGGAATGGAAATGAGATACTGAAGGTTTATCCAAATCCATTCAGGAACAATGTCCATATCAGATGCAGGATACACGATACAGGATACATGATAAAGATTTACGATATTTCGGGACGTGTTGTAAAATCTTTCAATCTTGAATCCTGTATCCTGAATCATGAATCCAGTATCACCTGGTTCGGAGATGACAATATGGGTAACAATTTGTTCGCCGGAGTCTATTTTATCGTGCCTGAGGATAAGAGCTTTTCGCCCGTGCGGGTGGTGAAGATAAGATAAAAACCCGACC
>JBDRWA010000111.1:0-7599 GCA_039802145.1 Caldifarciminota bacterium
AAGTCCAGATAAACCATAATAAATGTAGTGGTTGTGCAGGTTGTATGTCTATCTGCCCACAAAGGGCAATTAGATTTTCTTGGAGTGCAGCCTCTGACGAAGTTCAAAAAGGGATTGCCCAGTATTCAGCAAATCTTGTAAAAAATAAAAAGATTTTCTATTTGAATTTTATCATAAACATCACACCTGATTGTGATTGTCTTCACACATCTGAACCACCGATATGCCCCGATGTAGGTATTCTTGCAGGATTTGACCCGGTTGCAATTGATTGTGCTTCTTATGATATGGTGAAAAACGATATTGATAAATTGCGTCCGGACATAGATTCGCAGGTCCAATTATATTATGGGGAGAAATTTGGTGCAGGGGAGCGTAATTATGAAATCAAAAATATATGAACTTAAGAAGAAGATTAGAGACCTTGAAACCTTGATTGATGCCTCACTTGTGTTTTCTTCAACCCTGGATATTGATACCTTAATAAATATCATTTTGCAAAAGGCAGAAGAACTTATGGATGCTGAGGCATCAAGTGTATTCCGAATTGATGAAGAAAAGAATGAATTGTATTTTATCACTGCCCGTGGTGAAAAGGGTAAGGAAGTTAAAGAAATTCGCATTCCGATGGGAAAGGGTATTGTCGGGTGGGTTGCCCAACACAAAAAACCATTGCTCGTTCCTGATGTTACAAAAGACCCCCGCTGGTTCAGTGGTGTTGATAAGAAGACGAAATTTGTGACCCGCTCAATTCTTGCCGTGCCCCTTATGGTTAAAGGTAAGATAATAGGCGTTGCGGAAGTTTTAAATAAAAGGGGTAATAAGCAATTTAATGAAGATGATTTAGAAATGTATCTTGCGCTCGCAAATCAGATGGCAATTGCTATTGAGAATGCATCTTTGTATAAAGAACTTGATGAACTATTTTTGTCTTCTATAAGGGCAATTGTGGAAGCGATAGATGCTAAAGACCCTTATACAAAGGGACACTCCGCGCGTGTTGTGGAATATGCTTTGTTGATTGGAGAAGGAATGGATCTTGATAAAGAGAAACTGAAAGACCTTGAGTTATCTGCAGTATTACACGATGTGGGGAAAATCGGTATCCCTGATCGGATACTTTCCAAACCAGGACTCCTGAATGAAGAGGAGTATTCATATATGAAACGCCATCCTGAGTTTGGTGCCGAAATCGTTGAACCAATTAAGAAACTGAAAAATCTCGTTCCTAACATCCTTCACCATCATGAAAAATATGATGGCACCGGTTACCCAATGGGATTGAAGGGAGATAAGATTCCGCTCGGTGCAAGGATTATTGCGATTGCTGATTCCTTTGATGCTATGACATCAGACCGTCCTTACCGTCCAAGAATGGAGATAAATGTGGCATTGGGCGAAATTAAAAAGAACCGTAAAACCCAGTTTGATCCTGAACTCGCTGATGTCTTTATCAGGACATACGAAAAGCAATTCAAATGAATAGAATTGCCAAAAATATTTTAATTGCGGTAGTGGTTGTTTTAATTATAAATATTATCTGCCTTTACAAACCATTATATCAGCCTTTTGAACAAAAAATTTTTGATTTAAAATATCGTATCACGATTTCTGAAAGACGCATAGAGAATATTGTCATTATTGATATTGATGAATTAAGTTTGGATAAACTTGGTCGTTACCAGAACTGGCCCAGGGCATATTTTGCAGAAGTGATTGAGTATTTGAATTTAGCCCAGGTAATTGGGATTGATATATTTTTTGCCGAGCCCGATACGCTCCCTATATATGCAAGAAGATATTATCAAAAGCCCGATTTCGATTCTGTCCTTATAAATGCGATATTGGATAATAAAAATGTAATTCTTGTTTCTTCATTAAGCAGAGAGCCAATCTTTGGAGCTATATGTCCAAGTGGTGTTGGCGAAATAATCGCTGATGAAGATGGAGTTGTGCGTAATGGTTATAAAGAAATAAATCAGAGACCAACATTTGCGTATCAGATTGCCCGTCAAATAAATAATAGTTTTGTTGATAATAAATTTTTAATTTATTATCTTGATACTGAATCATTCCGCAGAATATCATTCAGTGATGTATATCTACAACGCATACCTAAGGAATTTTTTGCAGATAAAATAGTGCTAATCGGTGGCACTGCACCTGGTCTGTTTGATTATCATTCTGTTCCATTTAGAAGGCATTTCCCAGGAATTTTGATCCAGGCAAATTTAGTGAATGACTTAATCAGTAACATTCAAATAATTGAGTTTCCATATCATTTTATTATAATATTAACCCTAATCTTAGCTTTACTGATTGCGTTATTTACGAGTTTTTACCAGGGAAAGGTTTATGTAGTTGTATATATTCTAAGTTTTATAGTGCCTTTTACTATTTCACTTATCCTTTTCTTTAACCATATTGAATTGGGTATTATCCGGATTTATTATGTTTTGACCTTGACAATAATAGTTTCACTTATAAATCGTTATCGTTTTGAAGAAAGAGAAAAACGTCGCCTGAAATCAATTTTTTCAAGATACTATTCTAAGGAGCTTTTAGAAAAGGTTATCAATGAGCCGCCCAGACTCGGTGGAGAAAAGGTCTTCTGTACGATAATCTTTGCGGATATCAGAAATTTTACTCCCTATACAGAAAAGTTAACGCCCGAAGAAGTTGCTAAATCGTTAAATAGATTTCTGACTGAGATGGTAATGGTAGTATTCAAATATCAGGGGAGAATTGATAAATTCATTGGGGATTGTGTAATGGCAGTGTTTGGCCATCCATTTAAATTAAAAAATTCTGCATTGAATGCCTGTCTCTGTGCGCGTGAAATGGTTAGAAGGGCTGAAGAACTTGGATTCCATATTGGCGTCGGAATAAATTCCGGGGAGGTTGTGAGTGGAAACTTTGGTTCGCCGATGAGGATGGAATACACAGTCATTGGTGATGCAGTTAACCTTGCTTCAAGGCTTGAAGGTTTGACCAAAGAATTTAGCGTAAATGTTATTGTTGGGGAAGAAACTTATAAAATGGTTTCATCACATCCCGCAATTGAACTCCATTTTAAAGAATTGGGGAGGGTAAGAGTAAAAGGTAAAGAAGAAGAAGTTATGGTTTATGAATTGGTTCTATAATAATGTGTTAAAGGATTACGATATCAATGGAAGGCGATTTAGCATCGGGTAAACGGATTTCTGTCATAGAAGGAGTTTTTGCTCAATTTCATATCACCCTGACGGGCGGTATGTTTCTCACTTCATTTGCTTTATTTTTAAACGCCAAGCCATTCCAGATAGGTATTCTGACAGCAATTCCATCAATACTTGCGGGTGTAGGTTTTTTTGCCGCCTATCTTGCAAATATAATTGGCAAAAGGAAATCACCCTGTCTTTTTACTGCATTAATTGGTAGAGGACTTTTTATATTTTTCGTTATTTCACTTATTTTTAATGTCCATATCAGTATCAATACTTTTTTTGTTATAATATTTTTGTTTAATCTCCTTTTGAATTTTTCAGGTAATCTATGGCTTTCCTGGATGAGTGATTTGATTCCCAAGGAAGAAAGAGGAAGATATTTCGGAATAAGGACAACAATAGTAAGTGCAGTTGGTATGGTAGTAAATTATCTTGGGGGAAAGATCCTTGATTTTTTTACGTCCAACCAGGCGTTTATAATAATCTTCTCTACAGCAGTATTTTTTTCTACTCTTGCTGGTATAACACTCTCTTTCCAGCCTGAACCCAAATTTGAAAAAAGAGTTATACACTTTAAAGATGTATTCCTGAAACCATTAAAAGACAAAAACTTTTTATCACTTATTAAATTTGTGTCATTCTGGTATTTATTTGCGGGTATTGCAGCACCATTCTGGGTTGTTCATATGATTAAAAATCTTAAAATGGCGTATTCAACGATTGCCATTTATGGAATCATTGCAGGCACTGCAAGTTTAATCTTTCAGATATTCTGGGGAAAAATGATTGATCGCGTAAGATCAAAACCAATCTTAACAATAAATTTCGTCGGTATTACATTCTTACCGATAATATGGCTTTTCGCTCGTCAGGATTTCATTCTGCCAATTTGGATTGACGCATTTTTCAGTGGTCTATTCTGGTGCGGTATAAATTTGAGTCTTTTCAATATTTTATTAAGTTTGACTGAAGAGAAGGAATTGAAGGAATCATATTTTGCTGTCTTTTCTACAATAACTGGAATATGCGGTTTTTTATCTTCCCTTTTGGGCGGTTTGATAGCTCAGTTGCTTGAAAATTTTAGATTTGAATTATTGGGGCAAACATTTGTTAATTTTCATATTCTCTTTATAGGAACTTCATTTTTTAGATTTTTAAGCATATTTCTTTTGAGAAAGGTTCGCGAGAAAGAAGCATATCCCACTTTCCAGACTTTGCAGCTCATTGGAGATTATGCCGTAAGAAGGTTAAATGAACACAAAGATTTGCTTTTGAATATCCTAAGATTTACTAAATAAAATTTCTTTCCTTGACATTTCAATCCTGATGGTTAAAATAAAGGTGTGAAGATTGATATCGGAATTTATTATGGACCAATTGACCTCCTCGTGTATCTTGTGCGAAAAAAAGAGGTTGATATATTCGATATCCCAATAGCACAGGTTGCAGAAGAATATCTTGATTACATAAGAAAGATTGAACGCGAAGACCTTGAAGATGCAGCAGATTTTCTTTTAATGGCAGCAATTTTGATAAGATTAAAGGTTCGCTCGCTTTTGCCCAGAACACCCGAAGATGAGGAGGAAGCAAAGCCCATTACACTAATGCAGATTATCGAAGAATACAAAAAATATAAAGAGATAGCACGATATTTTGGAGAAATGGAGACACAAACAAGTAAACAATTTCCCAGGTTCGCAAAGGTGGAGCCAACAGCCGTATTGGAAGAGGATGACCTAACCAGTCTTATTCTTGCATTCAAGAGTTTCAAACCTACTGAGAAAGAAGCAGTTTTGATAAAAAGGCAATTAATCCCAATTGAGAAGGTTATTGAAGATTTGACACAGGTTCTTGAAAAAAATGAGAAAATCAATTTTTTAAAATTCCTTCAAGAAAAAAAGAATACATCAATAGCAGTATCATATTTCTTTGGTATGCTACAAATAGTGAAAGAAGGACTGGCAAGCGTAGAACAGAAAGAGACATTTGGGGAGATATATCTATATAAGAAGTCATTATAAGGGGTGTGATTGGCAATAGATAAGAGCATTAAAAATTTTATTATTGTTTGGCTTTTGGCTTTTGGTCTTTGGAATTTTGCTTACGCCTATGTGCCTGAAGACTCAAATTATCAGTATCTTCTTGATAAGCAGCTTGCCCATTATTTTCAATCCTGGGAAACTGCATTTGATTCAACAAAAAATGGTATGCGGACAAGTCAGGGTTGCCTTGATTTGCTTAACTGGTATATCAATCTTGAATTGCGGTATGAGGCGTATCTTTCAAAAATTCTCGGTATTCGTTACCAAAATCGCTATATTGGTGACTATGACATTCATATATCCAATCACTATTTTCAGCCGTTTTTTCAATTAAAAGAAAATGCACGATTATTTTTGTCCATAACAACTCATTATTATAAAGGAGAAGACGAAATAGGAATAGGATATTTTTTGGGAAAGAATTATTTAAATTTCCTTGAGGTTTTTTTAATAATGGAAAATTTTGATAGAAACTTTTCACTTCAAAACACCGCTAATGGACCGGATAAAATTATCTACAAAAGTTTGAAATATCCCACGAAGTTAAAAATAACTTTCAATAGAAATTGGTCCGGTGGAAGATTTAGAACCGAAATGTCTATTGGTAAGAAATATCTTCTTGAATCTACGGATGAGCCGGCAACATTCCGGGAAGAAGGTAATTCGCATACCTGGTATATGCATTTTTGGCATAGTTACGGCAGATTTAAGTTCGGTTTTCTTAATGAACTGAAATGGTCGTTCAAAAATATACAGGCTTCGGGATTAGAAATCAGAGAAAAAATATTTGATGATATGCCCGAACTGCAGTTCACCTATCGGATAAGTGAAAAATGGCTACCCAATCTGTATTTGAATTATAATTACAAGAATGAAGAAGATACACTTTCATATAAAAGGAATGTATATGCCTATCTGGTAGATATTGAATTTTATCCAGGGGGAAACTTCGTCTGGCATTTTGGGACCCAGAGAAATTTTTATCAAAATAATCAAGGAGTTGAAATAAAAGAAAGAAGAATCAATGTAGGATTGGAATATCATTTTAAAAATTTATGGTTTTATCTGGTGGAGGCGATGGAAGGTGATTTCCCAACACCTAAATATATGCACAATCATACTTATTTGCATTTAATGTTACTATTTTAAAGCATTTTAGGGTGATATAGTACTGGTAAAATAATATTTTATTTTAAGACCATTGATTTTATCTAAAATATGAATAAACTATTAAACAAAAAATAAATTTTGAAAAAGGAGGTTTGATGAGAAGATTTTTTCTTTTCACAATCAGCTTTTTAATTGCGGTATGTGTATCTTGCCCGAAGAAAGAAAAGAAAGGTATAGATATCACATCCCAGCAGATTCTTGAGGGTGAAAAGATTCCATTGAAGGTTACCCACATTTCACCTGTCGGCTCGGTTGAGGGACAACTTGAGACCTTTAAAATTCTTGTCGGATTCAATCAGGCAATGACTCCGGTTCAGGCAATACCCAGAGAAGAGACTTCAGGACCGCTTGAGTTTGATCCACCCATAAAAGGTAAGTATCGCTGGCTCGGTTCAAGGACTTTAGCATTCATACCTTCTGATACCTTGCAACCTGCAACTGAATTCACTGTTACACTCAAAAAAGATAAAATCCAATCCCTTACAGGGATGCGTCTTGAACGAGATACCTCCTGGAAATTTGAGAGTGTGAGACCAACTTTGCTCAGCTCCAAACCATATGATGGTTCAAATTTTATTGATTTAAAATCCCCGATTTACCTTTATTTCAATCTTGAAATGGCACCAGAAAAGGTGCGGGATAGGATAAAGATATTTGCTACATATGGGCAACCTTCTTATGTCTATTGTGGTGGCAAGGAACCAAAAGATGCACCGTACAAGGAAGAGATTCCATTCAGCATAAGAAAACTGCAGGATAAGGAAAAAACAGATTGGCCATTAAAGGATTGGGATAACAATAAAACACTGGTCCTTGTGCCTACAAGGTCTTTTCCCCAGGAGGCATTGATTGAAGTCAATATTTTCCCGGGTCTGCTTGCAAAAGTTGGTAATCTCGGCACAACCCTTGAACGCACCTTAACATTCAATACCTATAATTATCTTTCACTTGTTAACTATGTAGAATATATTTCCGGGGGCTATCCTTTAAGTTTGTGCTTTTCAAATCCAGTCACCCATAGCGAAGTGATAAAAAATATTTCTTTTAATCCGCCCCTTGATTCAATACCAGAGCATTACACACAGGAGACATACCCTGAAACCCGTATTTATCTTTATCTGCCATTTAAGTTAAACTCAACATATCGCGTTAAGATATCAAAGAATTTGAAGGATAAATTT
>JBDRWA010000112.1:0-7353 GCA_039802145.1 Caldifarciminota bacterium
CCCGAGAGCAAGACGCTCCCGTGCACGGGGCGGGGGGATTCGATCTGACCCCGCACGACAATACGGCGGGGGTCGCCCGCTGCGCAAAGACGCCAGGCCAGGGCGCCGTCGGAGGCGCGAAGACAATAGACGTGTCCATCGAGGCATCCGAAGATGACCCGGCCGCGCCAGACCGTAGGTGGGGAGTCCACGCGCCCGCCGGCGGTGAAGGTCCAGATCGGTTTGCCCGATGCGGCATCCAGTGCGTGGATGGTGTGCTCGTCCACCGAGGCCACGAACACCCTGCCCCCTGCAACCACGGGGCTGCTGAGTCGCCCGCCGATTGGGGTCTGCCACGTGAGTTTCAGGTCGCTCGAGACCGATGTGTTCGTCGCCCCGCTGCGGGCCTCGTCATGGCGATAGGTGGGCCACTCCTCTGCCATCGGATTTGCCATCTGAGATTTGAAATCTGAAATTGCTGAAATTGAAGAACAGACTGAACTTGGTGTAGTAGTAGCAACATTGATAGATGTATTTAAGATTACAAAGTGCCAGGAGGTCGTAGATGCACTTGCCGAAATCCTTGAACTGTGTATCAATAATAATGATTTTAAAAATGCAATTTTGATTGTAAATTATTTATGGAATTATACGGATATAAATCTTATTCCTAAGATTGAAAACGAAGGTATGGTTGCGAGTTTTGCTGAACTCCCTGACATCCTTGATGAGCAATCGTTTAGTGACTTTGTTGCCCTAATTGGTTTCTTTTCAAAAAATTCTATTCCCTGGTTTATCCGTGTTCTTAGAAATGTAAAAAACGATGGACGATTGAGAATTCTGCAGGAAAGGCTGGCTTATATCTGTCAGGGCGATGTTGAGCCGATATTAACCTTTTTGAAAGAAAGGGATGTTAAAATTCTGACCGATGCAATTATAATTCTGGGTATTATAAGAAATCCAGCAGTCATTCCCAGATTGAAATCATTAGCCCTTCATCCATCTCCTTTGGTTAGAAAGGCAGTGATTGACGCATTGATGGAATTTGGCGAGGCAAAGACAATTTTAGAATTTCTTGAAGATGCCGATGTTAATGTGAGAATAAAGGCGCTCCAGGCAATCGGGAAGATAGGGTATCCGCCCATATATCAGAGATTGATTAAAACGATAAAACACCGGAAATTTTTAAATTTAAATTACAATGAGCAGAAGGCATATTTTGAATGTCTAATTGCTAATAGCAATAAAAAGGTAATAAAAGATTTAGAGAAGATACTATTTAAATTTGTTTTATTTGGTAAACAGAAATATTTGTTAAAAAGGCAATTATCTGCTCACGCCCTGGCAAAAATAGGAAATGATGCAGCACTTTCAATCCTTAAAAAAGGCATTCAGAAGCCAAACGAAGACATCAGGGCAGTCTGTGAGGTCGCATTGAAGTTCGTAGAGGAAAAGAAGAAAAATGAATAGACCGGATAAGGATTTTGTTACTACACTTTACGCATTAATAAAGGCGACTTTTGTATATGATTTTAATAATGATGTTGTAATAAATCAGGTAAATAAATTTATGAATCAATTCAAAAATTTGCTCCAGGCAGGAGCTAAAATTGAAATCCTGAGGTATCGTGATTATATATTCTTCAACAAGGTTAGAATGCGTTTTGAGATTGAAGGGTATGCAAGCTTACAATTTTTGGAGGAAAACCTTAAAAGATTCGGCATAAAATCCATAACGTTTCACCCGGGCTTAAAAGCCAGTGAAATATTAAAATTTGCTTCATTGTTTAAACTGGATCAGCAAAGATTTATTCAAAAATATAATGAATCTAAATTCAGTTCGATAAATGTTGAATTTTACATACAAGAGGAAGAGACCGTTCCTGAATTTCTCAGAGATGGTGAGCAAATAAAAAAGAACTATTTTAAGGCATTGAAGGTTACAAAAAACCTGATGCAGAGTTTGTGGAATCAACAAGCTGTTGATTCAAAGAGTTTCCGCAGGGTAATTTATACACTTGTTGATAGCCTGAGCGAAGACGAATTCGGTTTGACCGCCCTCACCGCTATAAAAAATTTTGATGAGTATACATATAACCATTCTCTCAATGTTGGAATTCTTTCTCTGGCAGTTGGGCAGCGTCTTGATTTGGAGCGAAAAAATCTTGTAAAACTTGGAACCGCTGGTCTGCTCCATGATATTGGAAAGGTTACAATTTCAAAGGAATTGATTGATAAAAATGCACCACTTACAAAAGAGGAATGGGAAATTATGAAAAAGCACTCTGTGTTCGGGGTTAGTGAAATAATAAAAACAAGGGGATTGGATGACATATCATTTGCTTCACTTCTATCTGCTTATCAACACCATTGGAATTATGATGGAACAGGATATCCGGAAAGGACAGACCTCAAAATTCAACCCAACTTATTTGCGCGGATAATTCGTATTTGTGATGCCTATGATGCAATGACTACATCAAGGCCCTACCAGGTTTTACCTTATCTGCCCGCGGTGGCGATCAGGGTGATCTGGGCACATACCAAAACCTTTTTTGACCAAATTTTGACCAAAGTCTTCATTCAGATTTTAGGTATTTATCCGGTCAGTAGTTGTGTTGAACTTGATAACGGTGAAGTTGCAATTGTTATTAGACAGAATCCCGCGTTTATAGATAGACCAATAATAAAGATTGTTTTAAATAATAAAGGTGAGAAGACTGAAGGTCCGATTATTGACCTTGGTATAGAAAAAAATATCAATATCCTGAAATCAGTTTATCCACAGAAATATGATATCAATCCAGCAGAACATCTCATTAAATTGTAGTTTAAAATCTTACTTGACTTTCAAAATTCCTTGGATAAAATTGTTTTATGAATAGAAATATTGCGGTGCTTGCATCAGGACGTGGTTCAAATCTTGAGGCAATTATTAGAAATATTGAAAAAAGGACCTGCATTGCAAATCTTGTTCTAGTAATCAGCGACAATCCGAATGCGCGGGCATTGGAAATCGCTAAGGAACATAATATCAAGGCGTTATATCTTGACCCCGGTCCCAAAAAAACATGGCTTTTACCAGAGTATGAGGAGAATTATGTAAAAGTTTTAAAAGAACATGATGTCTATCTCGTATGTCTTGCAGGGTTTATGAGGATTATAAAGCAACCGCTTTTAAGTGCTTTTCCAAATAGAATACTGAATATCCATCCGTCACTCCTGCCGGCATTTCCAGGTCTTGATGTTCAAAGAAAGGCGCTTGAATATGGAGTTAAATATTCGGGATGCACTGTTCATTTTGTTGACGATACAGTGGATGGCGGTCCAATAATTACCCAGGCAGTCGTTCCCATTTATGATAATGATACTCCAGAAACTCTGGCTGAAAGGATTTTAAAAGAGGAACACAGAATATATACTGAGGCAATAAATCTTGTTCTATCTGGCAAATACCAGATTGTTGGTAGAAGGGTTATTAGAGTAGAATCTTGATTAGAAAATTTGATATAGTCAGAAATAAAATAGTAGAGACCGAGAAAGAAAGTGCCCAGATTTTATATTATATAAATCCTGACGAGGAAGAAAAGAAAGTTCTTATCGAGAAATACAGAATTGATGAGCATACTTTGCAATCAGCACTTGACCCTAATGAACTTGCCCGTTTAGAATTTGAGCCAGAACATATTGCTATTATCTTAAAAAGACCCAAAAAATATGAAGCCCGGGACCAGTTGCTATTTAAAGTCCCCACCATCGGAATCTTTTTGTTCAAAAACTCTATGATTATCGTTTCAGCTGAAGATATCACGCTATTTGATGGGAAATTATTTTTGAGTGTTTCAAACTTAAGTGAATTGTTACTAAAAATAATCTATCGCTCAATCCACCACTTTGTTGACCACCTGAAAGTTATCAATATGATAACGGACGAATTAGAGCAGAAAATAAATCGGTCAATGGAAAACCGTTATCTGATAAGTATGTTTTCGCTTGAAAAGAGTTTGGTCTATTATCTTGATGCGATACATTCTAATAGTGCATTGATTGAGAAGATAAAACATAATTCAGCAAAATTTGAACTATCACAAGAACTTCTTGAATTACTTGACGATATTACTATTGAGAATAATCAGTGTTATGAACAGGCACAGAATTATTCAGAGATTCTTGCCAGTTTGATGGATGCCCGTGCTTCTATTGTGAGCAACAACTTGAATATTTTAATAAAGGTTTTAAATATTATTACAATCTTGTTGATGGTGCCGACGATGGTAGTTTCAATATTTTCAATGAATGTGCCATTGCCTTTACAGGGGCACCCCTATGCATTCTGGATAATACTTGGTTTATCCGGATTTAGCGTTCTTACAGTGATTTTTATCTGGTGGAGACTGAAACTTTAAAAAGATGGTTGTTGGGTAGGGGTTGAGAAGCTGGATTGGTTGTTGGGTTTATTAGTTTGTTTAAAGACCAATAACCATAGACCAAAGACCATACCAGCATCCATGCCCATTAACCATAGACCATCTGTTAAAGGGCGGTTAGCTCAGCTGGTTAGAGCGTCGGTCTCACATACCGAAGGTCACTGGTTCAAATCCAGTACCGCCCATGTTGACTGAAGTGTAATTTTATATATAATCAAACTAATGCCCATAAGGATAAAAATATACAGTGTTGGATTACTTGGTTTTGGAAAGGTTATCCGAGCGTTTCTAAGACATTACCTTGAAAATAAGGAAGCGATTATGAGGGAATTTGGTTTTGAATTGGAATTTGTAGCGATAGCAGATTCAAGGAGTTTTGTTAAAGGAATTTTTGATATTCAAAGGTTAATTGAAATAAAAGAAGCAGGAAAGCCCCTCGGCAATACGGAGAGAAATTCTCTAAAAGCATTTATACCTCTGTTTCATAATAGAGGGCTTGATATCCTAATAGATGGCATACCAGGTTCAAGAACTGACGCAGGAATGAGTTTCCCATACTTACTTGAGGCAATAAAAAATCATGTCAATATAATCTGTATAAATAAGTCTCCACTTGTGTTCAAGGGTGACGAACTTCTTTTTATTGCGAAGCAAAAGAAGGTTTATATTGGTACGAGTGCTACTACTGGAGGTGCACTTCCTATATCGGGGATTCTAAGGAATGAATTGATAAATGCTGGAGTTTATAATGTTCGTGGCGTTTTAAATGGCACGAGTAATTTTGTTCTTGATAAAATTATGTTTGAATCAAAGACCAAACTTGAAGCAATCAAGGAGGCTATTAAACTTGGTATTGCTGAACCAGACTATAGATTTGACCTTGAAGGTATAGATACCTGCTACAAAACTATTATCCTTGGACTATTACTCACCGGGAAGCGCGCTGATTTAAAGTCAATTCCATGCCGGGGAATTATGGAAATTGATGAAAAAGAAATTTTTACAAATGTAAAAAAGGGAAAGGTAATGCGCTTAATAGGAAATTTATTTATTAGGGAAGGAGAACCTTTAATTTCGGTTAAGCCTGAATATCTTGGTAATAATGATCCGTTATATAGTATTTATGGTGCAAATAAAGGTGTGACATTCCGTACAAAACATATTGGCGACCTGACAATAATTGGAGGTTCTTCAGGATTGGGAACAATCGGTGCTACCATATTGAAAGATATAATTAATTTTCATAGATATTATAAAAAATGAAGATTCTTGCTATTTCTGATATCCATGGTCGAATCAACTATGACAAAAAGATTATTGAGGTTTTAAGTTCTGCTGATTTGATCGTTATATCTGGAGATATCACGAATTTTGGTGGTAAGAAAGAGGCACTCGCCATACTTAATACGATAAAGGAGTTTAATTCAAATATCCTTGCTGTCCCTGGTAATTGTGACCATTTTGATGTGCTTGATGTCTTAAAATTGGAAAATATTAACCTGCATGGTGAAATTAAGGAATTCAGGAGCATGATATTTTTTGGTATTGGGGGAAGTGGTTATACACCTTTCAAAACCCCGCAAGAGTATTCGGACGAAGAGATTGAAAGGATTTTAAGTAATTATAAAAGACAGGATGGGAAACAGATATTTGTAAGTCATGCACCGCCATTTAATACAAAGGTTGATAAGACTTTAATAGGAATGCATGTTGGTAGTAAACATATTCGTGAGTTTATTGAAAACCATCAACCTGATTTATGCATCTGCGGGCATATTCATGAGGCGCGCAATACAGACAGGATTGGAAGGACAATTATTGTAAATCCCGGTCCATTTCCAAAATTTTATGGGATGATGGACATAACCGATGAAATAAAGGTTGAACTTTATAATGCTTAAGGAGTATTTTTCAGTGCGGGCAGGTCAAAAATTGACCTGCCCTTTTTATTATTTAACGGACTATGATTAATCTTTCAATCTGTTTTGTATTCTCAGCCTCAAGCATTACAAAATAGACACCGGATGGAATTGATTCACCTATCTTCCATTCAACATCATAGATTCCCGATTCTTTTTGCCCTTTAAGTATTCTGCTCATCAATCTGCCTGATACATCAAACACCTTTAAGGCAATCTCTGTTTTTTGAGATATCTGGAATTGAATCATAACTTTACTTGATGCTGGGTTGGGAATTATTCTTGCAAGTGTGGTTTTTGTATCAAATCTGGGCATCGCTTTTTCTTCAATACCCACCTCTATATTCATCCCACCGGTTACCACCAGGGCGTATGGTTGTTTAGGATAGGGAATGTTCTGGGCACTCACCCTTATCGTCCAGATGCCTCTTCTGGGGGTATTTATCCGGCAGACTTCTTCGACATTCCGGTTATCGTAATTGGCTGGATTGGTTACCGATTGACCATTTGACATCTGATTACCACGATAATAGGTTCCATAAGGATTGGTCATCTGGAGATTCAGGTCATTAACAATATTTGGAATAGATCCCACTGCGGCTGCGGTATCGGTCCAGACCAGGGCACATCTTAAAGCGAGAGTGGAATCATAGACATTTATGTAATATTCTTTATATTGTCCTGTGGTCAACCCTGATGTATCATCCCAGAGTGCAAGTCTTCGGGTGTCACCAGCAAAATAAAGGACACTGTCTATATCAACTCTGCCAAAGCCGATATTGGAATCAGGGACGATATAAGTTCCAACATTAGGATCCGCGGAGACGATTAACATCGCCCGAATCAATGCCGCGCTGATATAGCCAAGTGTATCATTTGGATTGGGACTACCTGATGGATACCAGCCCTGCTTGAGATACTGCCTTATCAAACCTGCAGAGGCATTACATGCCGGAGTCGCCATGCTTGTGCCACTGAGGGTTTTATAACCCGAAGTTGTTCCCCCATCAACCGACATTATACTCTGT
>JBDRWA010000113.1:0-7321 GCA_039802145.1 Caldifarciminota bacterium
CGACCCGAGGCATTGCGCCTCCCTCAGTTCGGTTTTTATGTGCGGTAAACCGCACCGCTACAAAACCTACCTGAGGCCAAACAGGCCAGCATTTGTCTCTCCAGAAGGATTAAATAAGAATCTTGAGTGAAGTGAAGTGTTTCTTTCTCCTAAGGAATAAATTCCTAAGCATAAGACTTCCTATTTTTTATTTCTAAATCACAAATATTATAAGCAAAATTTTTGATCTGTCAAGGGGGCGATTTTAGCAGAATTTTTCAAATTCTAATACAGAAATATATCCTCGCCCAGGATTCTTTTGTTTTTCTGTAGCAATGCCATTTATTGTCCAAAAGATCTTATGAGATTTAAAAACTTTTATTATATGATAAATCCCGTAGTTGCATTTCATAACAAAATCCCTCAATGGAGAGGAAAAACGAAGGGAACCAAAGGCAGGAGGTAATTGACACGAAAAAGAAATTAAATAATATAAGGAGACATCTTGCTTTGAAATAACAACGAGATGATGAAAACAGTGGTTTTGAAAGTTGAGAAATTGAATCTGGGCGGTCAAGGGATTGCGTATTTAAATGGCAAGGTCTGTTTTGTGGATTTTGTTATTCCCGAAGAGGAAATAAAGGCAGAAATTATTGTTGAAAAAAAAGATTACAATATTGCCCGGGTTGTAGATATTATTAAACCATCACCCGCCAGGGTTACACCACTCTGCCCGGTTTTCGGGAGATGCGGTGGATGCCAGATGCAGCACATTGATTATAGTAAACAGATAGAATTGAAAAGAGAAATCCTCATTGATACATTAAAACATATTGGGAAGATTGATTTCCACGATATTGAAGTTTTTTATGAAGAACCCTGGTATTATCGTAATCGCGCTCAATTACCCGCGCAGAAGGATGGTGAATTTAAGCTCGGCTATTTCAAAAAAGGAACACACGAAGTTGTGAATCACGAGGTCTGTTATATAAATCAAAGAGAGATTAACTGTATTACGGAAATACTTCGGGAGCGTATAAAAAAATCAAATATAGAAATCTATGATGAATTAAAACATAGGGGGAATTTGAGGCATCTAATAATCAAAAGAGGGACAAATACGGGTCAGGTATATATCACATTTGTAACAAAGGAAAGATCTTTACCGGAGGCAATTTACGAAGGGCTGATGCAGGAGATTCCGCAGATTACCGGTATAAATCAGAATATCAATGTACAGAAAACCAATCGGATTTTGGGTAGTAAAAATATCATCCTTGCTGGTAGAAATTATTATGAAGAGAGGATTTCGGATAAAAAATTTCGCATTGGACCAATGTCTTTTTTTCAGGTAAACACATCGGTCTTTGAGAAGATAGTTGAAAAGATAAAACAGGAAATTCAGGGTTCAAAAATAATTGACCTTTATTCGGGTGTTGGTGCCATTGGCATTTGTGTCGCGCCATTATGCAAAAGGGTGATAGCAATTGAGGAAAATCCCGACGCCGTTAAAGATGGAATTGAAAATGCAGAACTGAATAACATTAAAAACATCGACTTCATTGAAGATAAAGTGGAAAAGAGAATTCTTGAAATAAAGGATGCGGATACAGTAGTTTTAGACCCGCCCCGAAAAGGAGTCGCCCGACTGGTGATTGAGAGATTGAAGAGGATAAGGGTTAAAAAAATAATCTACCTTTCTTGCCATCCAGCCACGCTTGCCCGTGACGCCAATCTGATAATTGGCGGTGGATATCAGATAAAAAAAGTCTATTTATTTGATATGTTTCCCCAGACCTATCATATTGAATCATTGATGATATTTGAAAAAGGGGATGCTTATCTTTTTTAATTTTCTCCTGTTGACTTTTACAAAGAACTAATTATATTCCACCTGTGGGGATTTTCTGCATATTTGTTTTTTTCTGGTTTGACTGGAAGATTTTAAAGACCGATAATTTTACTATTATCTATAAACCTGGTTATGAATATGAGGCGTTTCAGACATTGAACAACCTTGAGTATTACCGAGAAAATGTTGTTAATCTTACAGGTAACAATCCCCGAAATTTGCCGATAGTAATTGAAGATATTGGAATTCTGAGCAACGGCTATGCCGACCCATTTTTCTATAATCTTCATATCTTTACAAACCCACCCAATTTTGACTACTATCTTGAAGGTGTTGAAGACTGGTTTAGAAATGTGAGCGTCCATGAGTTTACCCATATTGCCCATTTAACCAAAACGAGCAGCGTGTCCACAATGCTAACCAAAGTTTTTGGTTCGTTCTTTCAACCCAATATGTATTCGCCAGGGTGGCTCATTGAGGGAATAACAGTATATTCTGAGTCTCAGATTTCACCTTACGAGGGAAGACTGAATGATGGATTTTATGACTATTATCTTGCCTTAAGGGTGAGCGAAGATAAATTTCCCACAATAGTTGAAGCGACAAATGAGCCGCTGTCATTTCCCTATGGCGGTATTTATTTATATGGTGGTGAATTTTTCGATTTTCTCGCTGATAAATATGGTGCGAATAGATGCGCAAAATTCTTCAATGTTTATGGTTCTTATCCCTGGGCACCACTCTCCGCAATTTTTCCTATCTTGGGTACGGACCTTGCTGCATTGAAGGTATATAATAAAACATATCCAGCTCTCTTTTCAGAATGGCATAGATATTTAAAAAACAAAACATTTGAAGAAGATAATGATATTCAGAGATTGACCCTTGATGGCTGGTATATATATTCGCTTATAGAATACCAAAATAAAATATACTATGTGCGGGAAAAACCGATCAAGGCCAGTGGATTCTCGCACAGGGTATTGGTTCAGTTAATGGAGTATGATTTAAAGAAAAAGAAGGAGAAGGTTTTCGCCACGCTCGATAGTTGGTTGACGACAAAAATTAGATTGTATAATAACAACTTGTATTTTTGCTCAGCCGAAATCAAGCGTGCAAAAAATGTATACTTAAATGGATTCGGTATAACATCGGTTCTGAGAAGAATAAATTTAGAAAGTAAAAAATCAGAGGTTTTGCTAAAAGATGAGATCAGAACATTTTGTGTATTAAATGATTCGGCAATTATTTATGTAAGGAATGCAAAAGGCGAATTCGGGTGCGAAATATGGTTATATACACCGCAAGAAAGAAAAAAACTCTTGGAAATTGAATATTTAATAAACGATATTGAAACAAACGGAAAATGGATTGTTGTTTCGGCAAAAGGGCAATTTGAAAACACCGATTTATATATTCTGGACATAGTTACTGGAAGATTTTATCCAATCATTAACTCACCCTGGAATGAGGGATGTTTATGTTTTATTGATGAAGATAATCTTGGCTTTGTTGGTAATTATGATGGTATGCACCATGCGTATTCGGTCAATCTTAATAATCCACAACAGACTTTTCGTTATACGAAAACAGGATTTGTTAATGCCTTTGCCGTGCTTGATAGCAGTATAATATTCAGTGGTTTGAATATAGATGGTTTTGACATCTACGAATCAAGATGCCAACGAGAGCCATATTTTCTAAAAGAATATGAAAATGCAGATAAACCCGACCTCAGTTTGCTAAATACGCAAACAAAAGATGGCAATTATTTTGACATCGCAAAAACTCTATATCCATCAGTCCGGTTACCGATCTTTTTGCCCGTAGATTCTACCTTTAAGAGATGGCTTTATAGCGCAGTCATTGCAGGTTTGGATGCAACCGGTGAGAATTTTTATCTGGGTTGGGTCGGCTATGACCAATTAAATAATGAACCTCTGTTGATGACCGCAATTCAATCTTATCTTTTTTGCCCTCTTTCAGCTGGATTTTTTTACGATTTTAATAACAGCATAAATGCTGTCTTTCTTTATCCAATTTATAGTAGTTTGTGCTATGGTCTATCAAATATCACACCTAAAATTTCAATTAATTCATTTAAAAATTTTTCGCGCAGAGAAATTATCCCCGAAATTTCTTTCACCGGAAGGCTACCATATTCTACATATTTTGGAGATTTATCTATTCCCTTAGAAAGAAGGGCATTTAATTCACTAATAGACCGGACCGCCTTTGAGGGTGATGTTAGATTTAACCGGATAATGTTAGGTGGTGAATTTCGAACATATCTTAATGGTTTTTACGACCCCCAAAATCCCGATACTCCATCGGTTACAATCCGCGGTTATAATTCAGTTCATGCTTACCAGGCGGTAATGTTTACTGCCGAATATTCCCATTTGTTATTTAAATTGAGAAAAGGGTTCTGGAATCCAAATATCTATCTTGAAGACCTTTTCTGGACAGTTTTCTTTGATTATTCAATACTTCCGGAGAAAGATAATTACTACAGTTTTGGAATGGAAGTTTCCTTAGAAACAAAAATGTGTTTTAATTTTCTCCAATTATTACCCCGGATTGGTATCGCAATTAACAGAGAGCGGCAGATAAAACCGATATTAGATATTGGAGTCTCAACCGCTCTATAATCAGAATGGTAAGAAGATCAGGGGCTAAAACCCCTGAAACGCAACCCTCCATTCCTCCGCTCATCTCCTCTGGGTTAAAATGCAAAGTCAATCTTGATTTGGAAGTCTTTTCCAATTTCTATAATTTTTCTTTTAAGCTCTTTTTCATATTGAGTTTTATTTGAATAGTAATAATTATATGCTGCAGTTAACTCAGGGAAGTATTTCTTAATCAATTCAAAGACATTATGCCAGACATTCGGATATGGATTTAGTGTATCAAAGGAAATGCTCAGGGCACCAGCATCTTCTACCATTTTTATTAACTCAATTAATGCATCCGAAGAGTCCGTTATATAAGGGAGTATCGGAGCAACAAATACCCAGGTGGCTATGTTATGTCGGCTGATGTTTTTTAATGCATCCAGTCGGTCTGATACCGGGGGAGAATTGGGTTCGAATATTTCTTTGATTTTTTTATCAAGTGTAGTAATTGTGAATCCAATCTCTATTTCTTTGATTTTTTTTATCAAATCAATGTCTCTTACAACAAGCTGAGACTTTGTGAGTATTGAAATTTTATGGCCAAAGTATCTCAGCATCTCAAGGCAATCTCTTGTTATTTCATATTTGAATTCAACTGGCTGATATGGGTCACAGACGGTTCCAAATGAAATGTGACACTTCTTTTGCAATTTCTTTATCTGGTCTCTTAATACATCCGGTGCATTTATCTTTATATCTACAAACTCACCCCAGGATTCACAGTGGTCAGTAAAACGCTTCATGAATATAGCATAACAGTATCTGCATTTGTGTTCACAGCCTATATAGGGATTGAGGGCATAGTCAATCCCGATAATTCCTGATTTATTCAGAATTGATTTGCAATAGATTTCCCGATACTTTACCATTTATTCGGTAATTTAGTGATCTATTTCTTTAATTTTCTGAAGCGTCCAATTTTTAAGATCTTTGCGATATTTGCATTTGGGCTAATGACCGGCTCAATTACCGGTTTTGCCGCAGTTAATAGGGTGCTGACCCCGGGTCCATGCCCAGCATATCGGCAGTCACCATGGATTACTATTCCGATTGTGATTGCACCTTTACGGAAACTTCTGCCGTATAGATTGTCGTGGTCCATAATTGCAACAAAATCACCGAGTTTGATTTTATCGAGGCCAAGTTTTTTAATAAATTTTCTATCGGTAGTCATTATATCGTAATCACCCGCGCCCATCATTAAACTACCAGTTCCCGAACCCATCAATTCAGCAGGGATCTTTGCCGTTACCGGTACCCTAATCTTATTGCCCTTTGGTCTTATACCCATTTTCATTAACAGACCTGGGTCCAGGTTGTAGACTGCTACATCCGGATAATCGAGCAACTTCAGTCCCTGGCCATAACCTTTGATGAGAATCTTGTCATCTATAGACAACTTCTCAAGAACATCATCAGAAAAATCTATTATTACATGTTCAGCCCCTCCATGATGACCGGTAACCACTCCCTTTTTGCCTTTTGCATCTCCAGATTTAACTATTGCCTCATTCCCGATACAGGCATAAAAATTATAACCTGCATTTGGTCGGTCATATCGGTCTTTTTCATCAAGGATTGTTGAGACACAGGGTTCAATATGGTCAGCCTCCCAGCCAAATGCCGGGTCTCCAACTTTTATGTTGTAGACTATTCCACCTGTTCCAGGCAATAAGAATGGTTTTCCCTCAGCATCTACGCTGTGTGCCCGTGGACCACCTGGGTTTGCCACCTTCCCCTGTACTGACATCATAACCAGTCGTTCTTTGTTTGTTCTCAGCATAATTTACTCCTTTCAGTTTTAAAGATTATAATCAAATGTCTATCAGAATCAATATTATTATTGAAGCCAGTGCAACTGAGTGTTGACTTTTATTGTTTATTGAGTATAATTATAGTTTTATGAATTTATTTATCTTACCAACCAAAAACATAAATGAGTTTGTAAGAGAACTCGCAAGGAAGTCCCGGGTATTTTATCCCTTTATTGAGAATGGTAAAAGCCATATTGTTGAATTCAGTCCAGACAAAAATTTTGCCCCAGATTTCAACAAAATCAGAACCGCACAGAATATCAAAAATTTCTTTTTTCCAGCAAGGGGTATTGTTGCCCGTTTTCCCGCAAAAATAGAACTTAGAAGCAATCCAATTGTCCTTATGGGCGTTAAGAACTGCGATTTAAGGGGGATTGAGGTCTATGACCGTGTGTTTTTGAAATGGCAGCCGGTTGATCATATATATAAGGAAAGAAGGGATAATATCATTATTATCTCTGCTGACTGCCCTGAACCGCACGATACCTGTTTCTGCAATTTTGTTGGGTTGAAACCGTATCCTGAAGGCATAAGCGATTTGAATATAACTGTTGTAAAATCGGGTTATTTATTTGAAGTATTTTCAGAAAAAGGTCAAAACTTGATAGATGAAAATAAGGGATTATTTATAGAGGCTGAAAGTGAAAACATAAACGAAAGGAATAATTTAAGAAAAAGTGCAATTGAAAAACTCGAAAATATAAATAAAAAGAGAATGAAAGAGAAGGTTTATGAACTGGTTGAAAAGGCAGATAAAAGGACCATAAGGGAAGCCCGTGACGAATGTGTTGAATGTTTCTCCTGCCTCCATTGCTGTCCTACATGCTACTGTTTTTTGTTAAGTGATTATAAAAAGGGTGATGATATTGAAAGGGTAAGGGTCTGGGATGCCTGTTATTATGCTGCCTATGCCCGGGTTGGCGGTGGTGCGAATCCACGCAGTCGCATAGATGAAAGATTCTGGAATAGATTCCAATGTAAATTTAATTATTTTTATCAAT
>JBDRWA010000114.1:0-7062 GCA_039802145.1 Caldifarciminota bacterium
CCATCAATGTTCCATGGAGATACATTGTAGGTGCAAGTTTATAGTCAAGATATATTGAGAGAGCGTGGATGAACGGTGTTGTGGATAAGGGTGTCCTGAGGATTGGAATTTTTCTTTTATTTGCTTCCTCAATAAATTTTTTATCAATTTTAAGTTTTTTTGTCACAATAACACAGGGGGTCCCAAGTTTCATTATTGTGGAAATTCTTTTTGCCTTAGTATTTTTGTTTAAGGTTTTTAGATAAGAGGTCTCGGTTTTCCCAATGATCATAATTCTTTCACTTAAGAAATAGCCAGTGTATCCTGCAAGGGCAAGTCCAGGTCTGAATATATCGCAACTTGTTATTAATCTATCAGCGAGGTATTTTTCACCAGTAATAATCTCAAAAGAAAAATCCTTTTTCTTTTCTTCGTATAAAGTTTTTGCTGTGATCTTATTCATATCCTTTTTGTCTTTGCAGCAATTCTTTTTCTTTCTTTAAATTTATCTTCGTATTTCTGCAATTGCCGTTCTGCTTTTTTAACTATATCAATGATTCCCTGATAAATGTCTTGCGTATTAACCTTGCAGGTAATTGTCGAATGTTTTACATGAAGAGTGAGTTCTACAACACTTATTGATTTATCTTTTTCAAGAATAAGATTACCATCAATTATGTGATGTTCAAATCTTTTTAATTTTAAAAATTTTTTACCCGCAAATTCAGTCATCGCATCGGTCAATGTGAAATTCCTTGCCGATATTGTTATATTCATTTATGCCTCCTTAATAATTATATAAAAAATTTTAAATATCTCAAGTCCTTTTTGCCAGTGACTGTAAATTTTTCTTCAAATCGCCTTCAAATAGATAGGATGCAATTGCAATACCATCTGCACCGGCTTTTATAACTTTTCTATAATTTTTATTATTTATTCCGCCGATGGCGATAATGGGAATGATAACTTTTCTTTTGATTTTACTGATTAAATCAAGACCGCAAACTCGGACATCCTGCTTTGTTTTTGTTGGAAACATAGCTCCAACTCCAAGATAATCTGCTCCATTTCGCTGGGCTGATAATGCCTCTTTTATATTATGGGCAGAAACGCCAATGATGAATTTATCGCCAAGTAACTCTCTTGCACTTTTTAAAGGCATATCTTCCTGACCAAGATGGACACCATCAGCATTGATACTCAAGGCAATATCAGCACGGTCATTAACAATAAATTTTAAGTCAGGATTGGTTATTAAACGCCTTATCTTTTCTCCATAATAATAAAACTTTCTATCCGGTAGATTCTTTATTCGCAGTTGTATCATTGTAGCGCCGTTATCCTGAAGGATTTTTATCATTTCATTTAATGGTATTTTATCAATATATTTTTCATCAATGATTACATATAATCTTGGGTCAAATCTCTTTTGAGTCTTTTGCAAAACAATCTTTTCAATATCATATATTTGAAACCTTATTCGTTTCATATTACTGCCCAGCATTTTATTCTTATGACGCAAAATCTCTTCAATTATCCGTGCCGATTCCTTTGCCCTTGAAAAATTTGCTAAAATAAGGTCGGTATTGTTCTTGCGTGGAATTGAATCAAACTCAGGATTTCTGCCAGGGTCAATTTCGCTCTTCCGATAGGCAATCAAATCACTAATCTGTAGAGAACTTTTTAAATGGAAGAATTCGTTTCTCAAACTTCTTATTTTTTCAAGGATAGCAATTTCTTTTATTTCAAACCTTATGTAATCTTCAATGAATTTAAGGGATTCTGTAAGGCGATTAAGGTTTACATCCAGAATACACTGCCACTGCACAGCAAATTATATCAAAATAAAATCATGTGTCAAGTAAATTTTATTTTTGTATTTTCTTTCTCATCTTATGGAGATACATCATGCGGTCAGCCTTTTTTAACAGGCTTGCGATGCTCATAGGATGTTTGGGGTTATAACATGACCATCCTGCACTTAGCGATATTTTAAAAGGTAATTTTGCTGACTGGTTAAATGCCTCAAGGCTCTTTTGCAATCGTTTATAGAATGCTTCGCCTTTGGTCTTCCGTATTTCTAAGGTTAAAACCACGAATTCATCTCCACCCATACGGGCGATAATGTCGGATTCCCGGAATGTCTTTTTTAGAATTCTTGTCGTCCAGATGAGTGCCTGATCACCCATCGGATGGCCAAATTCATCATTTATATCTTTTAAATTATCCATATCTACAAATAAAAGTAACATAGATTTCTTTGTACGCTGGGCAATCCTTGTTTGATGTTCAGCAAGGGTCGCAAATCCTCTACGGTTATATAGGCCGGTTAGTTCGTCTGTAAAAGAAAGTGCCTGAAGCATCGCAGTCATATGTTTTCGCTCTGTAACATCTTCAATAACCCCATCTATCCACTGGATCTTTCCATTTTCATCAAGATGTGCCTTGGCATATACTGAAGCCCAAAATGTTGAGCCGTCACGTCTTTTCAAGTGTAACTCCATATCTTTAACTTCTCCTTTTTTGATTAATTCATTTACGAAATGTATTCTATCTTTGGGATTTTTATAAAATTTTTCTACCGGGGTCTTTAATATTTGCTTCATAGAGCTATATCCAAACATCTTTAGAAAGGCTGGATTGACCTGAATGAAATAACCGGGTGGCTCGGCAGTGGAACGATAAACACCTAAGTTTACATTGTTAACGATTGTGCGGAATTTCTCTTCGCTTTCCTGAAGTGCTAGAGAAATCAGTTTCTGCTGGGTAATGTCCTGGGTAATCGTTACAACATGTTCCACTTTATTCTGTTCATTTTTTATTGCATAGTAATGCTGGGCAATCCACTTATCAAATTTTGTTTTTGGGTCAACGACATGGATTTCTGGTATAAATATCTCACCGCCTTTATCAAAAATCTTCTGAACCTTTGGTATATAATCTTTTAAAAATGGATAACGCTTTTTTACATCCCATCCTCGGCATTTTCTTTCATTTTCAATTATTCTGCGATAAGTAAGATTCCAGATTCTTTTCCACGCTTTATTATAAGATACAAGTTCACCTGAACCCAGACGAATTGTTATGCCTACAGGGGAATGTTCAAATACTGCTTTATTTAAAATCTGATAATTGTTAATTTTGTTCTGTAATTCATTTAACCGTTGCTTTAATCGTTCAATTGATATATTCTCAGATTTTTTTCTACTCATTTTCAAAGTTTAATATTATACAGAAATATTCATAGATGTCAAGATTTATGCCTCTAATTTCATTACTCTTTCATTCTCTAATTGAATAATTTTGCCTGAAAATTATCACAATCAACTCCATCCTCACTTTATTTTTGTATCTTTGCAATTGCTCTATTTATGGCGTAACTACAAAAGAAATTATGCTAATTCGGAGTTTCGATATTTTTCATCAGTCTATTTCTTATATAATCTGCCCTCTTTACATCCCTTTCTTGTTCCTCAAGTATCTCACCATAGAATAATTGAATATTCCCGGGTCTTGATACAAGCATAATCTCATTTAAAGTGTCAATTTCCACATCTTTAATAATTCCCAATCCTATTCCTAATCTCACAGCTGAAATTAGATTAAGAACCTCATCACTACTTATCAACCGTGCTGAACGGAGAATTGCAATACTGCGGAAGACTTTATCTTCAAGTTCATATTTAGCACGATTACTTATAACTTCTCTTGCTTTTTTTTCAAGATCAATCAACATTCGAGCAAATTTATTTATTTTATCTATCAATTCGTCTTCTTTAAATCCAAGGGTATGTTGATTTGAAATCTGGAACAGATTTCCTTTTATTTCGCTTCCTTCACCATATAACCCTCGCACAGTCATTCCAAGATTTAATGTACTTTTAAGAATTTTATCAATCTCATTAGTATAAACAAGTCCAGGAAGATGCAATAACACAGATACCCTGAGACCGGTACCAAGATTTGTAGGGCAGGAGGTTAAAAATCCATAATTTTCATTATATGCATAACCAAGTTCCTGCCCGAGTATCTCTTCAACTTCGTAGACTTCACTGGCAATATTTGTTAAATTCAATCCACATGATAATCCTTGAATCCTCAGGTGGTCTTCTTCATTTACCATTATGGTGATATTGCCTTTCTCATTGATAAAAACAGCGGTAGGTTGTTCTTTTTTTATTATCGTCGGGGAAATTAAATGGGATTCAAATAATGATTCTTTCTCAAGTGGTTTTAGTTTTTGTAAATGTAAATATCTTCCTTTAAAATTCATTTCTATCGCCGATTGCGCAACCTGAACCAATTTATCAGCATCCTGCTGTTTCATCTTAATTTCAAAGGGGAAGCCCTCTATATTTCTTGCCACTCTTGCGCGGGTAGAAACGACAATCTCTTTTTCCTCGCATTCTTTATTGAGCTGCGGTGTTATCAACCACTTAATGTTCTCAAACATTTTCAACACCCAGAGTTTTTAATTTATCTCTTATCTGTGCCGCAACTTCGTATGCCTCTTTTTCAAGAGCACGGCGCAACTCTTCACGCAGTTTAAAAACTTCTATTGCCCTCCTTCCTCCTGGCTTAGCCTTTTTCCCTATGTGTTTCTCACTATTCTGCACTTCTTTAATCATTGCCTTGATGTATGGTTCAAAGATACGGATACAATTAGCACAGCCAAATCTTCCAATTTTTTTAAATTCAGCCAGTGATAGAAAACATATCGGGCATACGACCTTTTCATCTTCATAACTTGTATTTTTAAGAAGTTTCTGAAGCATCTCAAGCGGAGATAATTTCTTATCAACAAGGAGCCCTTTTTTCCGTGCACAATCCTCACAGAGGTGCACCTCTTTTATCTGCCCGCTTGATACATCTTTAAAAAAGATTGTAGCGGGTTTCATCTTGCATTCATCACATAGCATATAACCTTCCTTCTCTTAAATTATATACAACATCACCTATTTTTGCAATATCAAATGAATGTGTAACCAGTACTATTGTCCTTTCTTCATTCTTTAGATGGAGAAACATATCTATTAGTTTATTGGTATTTTCATAATCAAGATTACCGGTAGGCTCATCAGCAAGGATTAACAAAGGGTTATTTATCATAGCGCGGGCGATTGCTACCCTCTGCCTTTCTCCTCCTGAAAGTTCGTCCGGAAAGCGCTTTCTCTTATCAATAATCCCCAGGTTATCAAGGATCTTCAACGCCCTTTGCTCTGCTACTTTTATTTTTTCACCATTCAGATAGGCGGGTAACATTGTGTTTTCCAGTACTGTAAATTCAGGCAATAAATGGTGAAATTGGAAGACAAAGCCTATATGTTTATTTCTGATTTTGGATAAAGATTCATCATCGTTGGTGAACAAATCAATATTATTAAACCAGACCTTGCCTCGAGTAGGACGGTCAAGGCTTCCTAAAATATTTAGCAAGGTTGATTTACCACTTCCGGATGGTCCAAATATAACAACGAATTGTCCCTTTTTTACCTTTAAATCAACACCACGCAGAACCTTGATTGTTTCGTTCTTTAAATAATATACCTTTTCTATATTTTCGGCTATTAATATTTCATTCATTACGTAGTGCCTCAACTGTTATCAAACTCGCTGCACGAAATGCTGGATATATTGTGGCAAGGAAACTTATCAAAATGGCTGCGAGCGCTACTACGACAAAGTCATTGGCTGACATTTCCACAGGTAAGGTTTGAATAAAATATACATCTCCGGGAAGATTCACAAATTGGTATTTGTTCAAAAAATGGCAGGCAATAAGAGAGAAGATTATCCCTATAATAGTGCCGATTATTCCCATTATAGTTCCTAAAAAGATAAAGATACGCATTATTTGCTTTTTAGTAAAACCGTAGGAGCGCAGGATTCCAATTTCCTTTGTTTTTTTCTTAACGATGTTAACAAGTGTCCCAATAATATTAAATCCCGCAACAATTATTATCAATGTCAAAACAATAAATGTAACAATTTTTTCTAATTTTAATGCAGCAAATACTGAATGATTTGATTCAATCCAGTCCTGCACACGGAATGGATATCCAATTCTTTCTTGAATTGCCTTAGAGTAAGTTGGTGTCTTATATACATCGTCAACCTTTACTTCTATAGCACTTACCGCACTTCCAATTTCAAATAATACCTGTACATCTTTTATGTCCATATAAACGATTGTGGCATTGAAATCGTAGATACCGAGGTCAAAGACTCCTTTAACAACCAATTTCTTAAAACGGGGAAATAGTCCAATCTGGTCTGTGAAAGGAGATGTAATAATTAGTGTATCACCAACGCTTATTTTTAAATTGTGCGCCAGTTCAATACCAATTACACATCCATTTTTGAGATCAAAGATGCCATCAATTATATGCTCATCAACTTCAGTAATATTTTTTTCCAATTCTGCAATAACTCCTCTTATTACTACGCCATCGGCATTTTTCCCATGCCGGATTAAGGATTTGGTTATAATAAAAGGAGCCTTTGCTTTAATGAACGGCAGTCCTTCTAATCTTTCCATAATTTCCTGATAATTTTCCAGTGGCTCATTAAAAAAACGTCTTACTATAATATGGGGGGTACCCCCAAGTATCCGTCGTCTCAATTCATTCTGGAAGCCATTCATTATTGAGAGGGTAATCAATAATGCACTTACACCGACAAATATGCCACCAATCGCTATCAATGTAGAGAGTGAAAAAAATTTTTTATGACGGGAACGGAGATATCGCCGTGCAATAAATAGTTCAATGAGCATCCTCTCTCCTTAGTTGCGGGAATAGTATTACATTACGGATTGATGATTGATTTAGAAGTATCATGCACAAGCGATCCACCCCTATACCAAGTCCTCCGGTCGGCGGCATTCCATATTCAAGTGCCTCGAGAAAGTCCTCGTCTATCTCCGCAATTCCTTCTTCTTTATGTGCAAGCTGCTCCTCAAATCTCTTACGCTGCTCTATCGGGTCGTTCAATTCTGAGAAAGCGTTGGCAACCTCTAAGCCAAAAATTATCAGTTCAAATCTTTCAACCAATAAGGGATTATTGCGATGTTCCTTTGCCAGG
>JBDRWA010000115.1:0-6893 GCA_039802145.1 Caldifarciminota bacterium
TTTTTAACCGCGACACACCACATTACCCTTCTCTCTTTTCTCCGGGGAAACCCCTCACCCTTCCCTCTCCCCCTTGGGGAGAGGATTAAGGTGAGGGGTTAAGTCATCTTAGCCAGGGGTGTCACCCCGCGGGCTGGATACAGGAAGAAGACTAAAAAAAATCAATAAGCCACACGCAGTGATGTCTTCAAAACTTTATCATTATTGAATCCGATTTTAGATACCCTGTTTTTTATCATTCGTTTTTCGTCCAATTCTTCTTCTGCGTACTTAATTAATAGCCTCATAGGTAATTCTGGTAATCTTCGCTCGGCAAACTCTACCAGTGCTTTAAGAACTACATTCTTTATCTCGCCACCGGTTAACTCAAACTTTAAACCCAGTTCTTCAAAATGCACATCTTTTGCAAGGGGAACTTTATTCGGTATCAATAATCTCCATATCTTAGTCCTCTCCTCAAAACCAGGAATTTCAAATTTCACTTTCAAGATGATTCTTCTATTGAATGCCTCATCAAGGGCGAACTCACGATTTGTAGTCAATATTACGACCCCTTCAAATCGTTCCATTTTTTGCATCAGAATATTGGTCATATAGTTATGCATCCGGTCAGTGGAATTAGACTCATCCATTCTTTGGCCAAATAAGGCATCGGCCTCATCAAATACAAGTACACAATTAAATATCTTGGCTTCTTCAAATACATAGTCAACCGCTTTTTCTGAATCACCCACCCAGCGGGAAAGAATACTGGAGTATTGCACGATGCCAATCTTTTTCTTTAGTTCATAAGCAATTGCCTCACAGGTTGCCGTCTTTCCTGTTCCTGGTGGTCCGTAAAAAAGCATGGACACACCTCTGCCGTATTTTATTGTTGAATCCAAGCCCCACTTCTTGTTTAACTCTTTTAACAAACATACCTGTTTCAATGCCCTTTTTATTGCTTCCTTTTTTTCCAAAGGAAGGACGATTTTGTCAAAAGATAGTAGTGGCTTACGAATTGTTAAAAAGTTTGCTTCTAATTTTTTTTCTTCATTTTTTGGAACATTTTTCTTTTTTGCCACACTGAAGTATTCAAAAATTTTTTGTAAATATGTTGGTTCTAATTTCACATAACAGTTTAAGGGAAATGCATACCTCTCATCCTGTTCAACAATTATAAGCTTTTTACTTTCAAGGTTTTGAAAAATTGTATATTTTTCCAGAAAATATTCTGGTTCAATGTCAAGTAAACTGAGAATATCATAAATGGTAGTTTCATAATATTTTTCACTAAACTGCCGGAAAAATAAAATTATCAGCACATATTTCTCCTCTTTTTTAAGAGAGAATTTTTGGGCAGTTTCCTCAAAGGGAATTTGCATATCAGATTTTTTGGCAATTTCAAAGATGCCTTCTAATTCTTCTTCTGCCCTTCTTATCTCAGAATTTATTTCGCAAACAGCAAGTTTGACTTCTTCATAATCTTCAGCACTCCAAGACAGATAATTTACTAAATCCATCTTTTTTCTTAACCTTTCGGTGCAGAGTCTGTAGTATTGTAATCCTGCTCTCAAAAATTCTACTTTTATATTTTTATCCATATATTTTCCTCCTTTTTCAAAATTATTCTGAATACTGAGACTAAATATCAATCTCGTAAATCGAAATAGAAAGTTTCACCAAACGGTGGGACATTCAGATTTGTTCGCATGGTAATAATCCACAGAACCGGGTATGGTGGCTCATCTTCTTTATTTGGATATTCGGCATCACCATCTGTAAAGAAGATAACCCCATCAACCGGTGTAGTCAAGGTTTTAAGAAAATCAAAGAAATCCCTGAAATCGGTCCCCCCACCGCCTCTAATCGCATGGGCATCTCTTATTGTATCATAAAAATCATCATATTCAGATATTTCTACGGGCTCATAAGCCTTGGCATCCACAGTGACGAATGTGATTTTTGTCTTGTTATCCTTCAAGGCGGATGCCTCACTTAAGAATATCTTTAAGGTTTCGTCATCTATTGACCCTGATGTATCAATCGCAATCACAATATGTCTTTCTATCCCTATGGCTGCAGGCAATATCAGTTCATTCTCTCTTCTATTTTTCCTATAAAATGAGTAGTCTTCCATCCCCTTTCCTATTCGGTATGCGAACAAATTCAAAGTTTCAGCCAGGTCAAGTTTTGGTTGCAATAATTCATCAACATATCGTTCCAGTTCTGCTGGAAATATGCCTCTGCCTTTTGCGTATATCACCGCGTGGTGTATTAACTCTATGATTTTTTTCTGGATCTCTTTCGTTTTTGCCGGGTCTCTGATCGATTTATCAGGTAGGTTTCCACAAACCCTTGCATTCTCGGGTAATTCCAGACGCTTTATGATTTCTTTTATTTCACGCATAATCCATTTCCAAATTTCTTCTTCTATTTCTTTGTAAGTTTGCTCTGATGCTTCTTCTAATTTTTCGATAATATCGCTCCACAATAAGAAATTGCCTATTGGATTAATTTCTCTGTGGATCATTTCATAAATCATTTCCGCGGAAAGCCCGGCAAATTTTTTCCCATATAAAACACCGCGCGGCAGCGGAAGTTTTAGTTTATCTTTGATTATGGAGTTAATTGCAAGGTCTGTTGCTATTAGCCATAGACTCCACACTCTGTTTTGGAGGCGTTGAAAGTGTTCCAGTTGATTATGTAAGACCTCATGGATGAATATTATATGCAGGAAATCTCTATACTCAATTATCGTACTTTTGGAGAAATAATAAGCCTTTCCATCGGTCATCGCTAAGGCATACAAAGGTAGTTCATCTGTCAGTATTAGATTTCCTTGCAATGCCCAGAATCCAAAGAATGGATATTCTCTAAGCAAATATATTCTTGTTTTCTTAAGCAAAAAAAGCATTCTTTCTTCGCTTAAATTATCCATTGCTGCTCCTCCTCACAGAATGAATTGTTTTCCAAAGACCTTCGCTATTTCTTTCCAATAATCCAGTTTCATAATCTCATTCTCTGGTAGTAATCTGTGTAAAATGTGCACACCAAGTGCAGCTAATTCAAGGTCTTGTGCCTTTTGTAATGCTATGATTAGTCTGCATAGACCCTTTACCCTTTCTTTGACACTACCCAGGGCTGAAAGTAAAAAGCATTTTCTATCAAGCTCAATTGGTAATACAGGATTCCTATTTTCATCAAGCCAATCTTCATAAGAGATATTTATCTTAGTGAAGGTATGAAATTCACTGGCAATTCCCGGACCAAGCCGACTTATGAGTAGTTGCCTGAAGACAGGGTCATCTTCGGATACTCCTTTAATAAGCCATGAAAGGTTTTCCCAGTTTCTTGGATTTGGGAAATTTTTATTCTTATCCAAGGGTTCTATGTAGATTGCGTCGGGTCGGACATAGAGATAGGCTATAATTCTTGTATCAATTCCTCGTGGTATGGCATAATCTTTTATCCAATCAGATGCCGATGGTGTATCAAGTTCAACGACTGAAAACCGCGAAATCAGGGCAGAGCGAATCTGGGTAATATAACCTTCTTTCAAAAGGATATTTCCTGCCGCGACTATGGACCAGGATTTTGGCAGTTTATACTCTCCGAGTTGTCTATCAAGTATCAATTGGTATGATGCGTTCTGCACTGCGGGCGGCGCAAGGTTTATTTCATCAAGCATCAGGATGCCGCCGCCATTCGCATCATCGTTGGGCAAAAATTCTGGTATTGCCCAGCGGGTGATATTTCTCTCTTTATCAATATAGGGAAAACCACGCAGATCAGTTGGGTCAAGGAGGGATAGCCTTATATCAATAAATTGCACATTTAATTCCCGGGCAGTCTCACGCGTAATCTGGGACTTACCTATGCCCGGATGGCCGAATATTAAAAGTGGTATTTTCTTTTCAAAATGAATCTTTATTACTTCTTTCAATTCTTTTGGGTTCATTTCAATCCCCCCCTTTAACAGAAGGCCATAATTATAAATAGAATAACTTCATCGAAATTGCAGGGTTTACATCTTAGCAGGGCATCGCAAAAAATATCTACATAACATACATCCTTATTATAACAATCTATTATAATAACCCGACAATAAGCATAATGATGCCCCCTAATTTTTATCAATATCTTGGCATCATCCTTTGTGATTTTTGAAAAGATGAACTCGCCATCTCTATCAGGCGATTTGAAGATAAAGGGATATTCCTGAAAGACCTCCTCCAAGGTTTTATTTTTTACATAACCTATTAATCTTCCTTCCACCATACTTACCTCCTTTCTATCAATGGTGGAAATTATTTTACCGGACAATATTGGAAGATTGTCCGGTTTAATTTATTCAACATGTGTGTCCATTAAGTTGCAACCAGAATCTGGTTAAGATTGTCAACAATTTTATTTTGTCTTCTTCATCCTCCACTCTCAAAATCCTGTAGCTATATTCCGGGGGAACTTTTTCTAGTGACGCCAGACCAGGATGAATGAATTTTGCAATTTTTTCTTCAAACTGCGGATAACGTTCCCAGGAAGGGTTGACCAGTACTGAAAGGAAGTAGTTATTATCTTCATCAACTCCGCAGGAAGAAATTCCAAAATCCCATATCATTTGATTATCAACGGCATTAATGTTTGATGAATATCTGCTCAATTTCTTCCTTTGTTCGCGCAATTCAATAATATGCTGGGTTTTATCATTTGCTGGCAAGGTGTCGTTCCAGAAATCAACGGCTGTGTTGACTAACCTCTGAGCCTTTTTGAATACACTCTCAATTAATTCAAGACTGATTAATTTTCTGTTCTTTTCAATAATTTCAGAATACTGTCTCTCCCAATCATCCCATTTTGTGATAATGATTTTTCCATCAGCATATCCAGTAAAAGGCTGGAGTCTGAGCTGGTTGACATTGAGGTGGAGATTAAGATAATCATATTCATACTCTCCAGTTTCAATCAAAGATGGTAATACACACCAGTCAGAATAATAAATGCGATAGGAATACTTCCTGCGGAAAACCGCCTTACAAACACCCTTAAAAAAATATGGTCCGCAGTTTGCTTGCTTGAGTTCAGATTTTAGTAATGAATTCCCCGGCATCAGCTGCTCTACATCGCACCCGAAGATGTCTTTATGGACCTTTCTTAACATCTTTTCTAACATCGGGAGTTTAGATTTGATTTTACTATATCCTCGGAAAAAGAGGTTCATATTATGAGACATCCCTTTTACCTCCTCGGATATATCAAATCCCTCTCCCCCTGTGGAAGAGGGCAAGGGTGAGGGGTAACCAATTTTATCACCCTCCCCCTGAAATAAACCTGTCCTGACATCCGGTCAGGATTCAGGGCAGGCATTTAATACTCTCCCGTCAAGGGAGAAAATAATCTTATTAAATTTCATAGCATTTTTTATACAGCATAGGTAGGGCAACTACATACCCTTGATTTAATCCAGAGGCTATCAAGCCTTACCCTATTAAAATTATTTTTCCTTTTTCGCGTTCCTATAATTCTTTCTTGAAATCCCATTCTCCCCGCTGTCTATTCTGGCCGTCGTGGTATGCTTGGAGAGAGTAAAAATTATTTGTCAAAGACTGCATTTCTCAGCGGGGAATAAAGGCCGAAGACCACTCTAAACAATCTCCGACCGTTCACCTATTATATTAAACCGGACACATCCAGTCCGAATATCCAGGTTTGTTATTTTTATCTATCGTCTTATTATAACCACTTACAGGGGGACTCGGGAGGTATCTGAGACTATGTCTCTAATCTGAGTTTGCGTCCCGATATCTTGTAATACATAATCTGTATAAGATATCGCGCACTGAGTTGCTCCTGCCTGTTAATAACTGGTTGATAGGATATGCTTTGGTATAGGTCTTATAAAATCCCACTTTTCAGTGAACTTATATATTATATGCAATTTTTTCAAATTGTCAAGGGGTAAAATGCACTTTCGGACTAACCCCATGCATTTTCCTCCATATATATATAATATATAGTATGAGATTGTCAAACAGCACTTACCATTTGGGGTAATTCATAATGGAAGTGTAGTGCGATACTATTTGACAAAATTAGAAAAAAGGTTATAATAAATGGCGTATGGATTACACCGTTAGAAATATCGTATTGATAAGAAAGGAAGCAATATGTTCGGTGGACAAATATTGCAGGATTTGGAAAAAATAACGGACTTTTCTGAAGGAGGGCAGGATCTGCGCTCCTCTTTGGTTGCATGTCAGGGATGTGTATTGAGAAATTCGCCTTATGCATTATGTTTTTATAGACAACGTCTGAACAAAATCTCTCAGAATACCTCTGAACCTGGTAATACGGGCAATAATCAAGTTACTGTTATGTTTGTTTCAAGGGATCCCAATATTGTCCTTCAGAAGATTAAATTTAGCGGTTCTCCGACAAAAGCTGTTACAAGATGGGTTCCTCCACGCAGGCATGGGCTTGGATTCTTCTTTGATGATTTTTTGATCCACAACAATGCGTGGCCTCGGTTTATTGGATATTTACAAAACACTAAATCTGCACCGATTCCTCGCTTTTACTGGACACACATGGTTAAATGTCACGCATATAACGATAAATCTAAAGTAGACGCCGCAATTGATTTTGGCTCATGACCAGAAAGTGTGGTGAAAAACTTGAAAGGCATCCATTAGATCCATATAATATGGATATTTTTGAAAGAAAGGATCTAAAAGATGCCAAAGGATTATATTCAAATCTCCTTAGGTTTGCAAGAGTTTTCTGTGTTAGATTGGAAAGAGGATAACCAAGGGGTGATTGTGGAAGTGATGAAGACTTTATCTTATGGTGTTTGTCCAAAATGTGGTGAGAGTACTAATAAAGTCCATCAATATAAAGCACGGTTAATTGATGAC
>JBDRWA010000116.1:0-6860 GCA_039802145.1 Caldifarciminota bacterium
AGACCGATCACCTTTTTTACCCGGCTTATTTTTTTATTAAATACATAACCTTTTTGTCGGGCAACCTTGATTAGTCTTTCATAGTTTTTATTATATTCTTTTGTTCCAACGATTTTATCCCAGGGATTGGGCATATCGCCTCCTTTCGACCAGCGTCCCAACCAAAACCTTAAAACCATCTACTCTTGGTTGCAGACTTTTTTGCAATAATTGGGAATAATAAACTATATGATTGTTGTATGATAGTGTGGAAGTTAGTGGTTCTGCTTTTCCATAGACCCGACCGGGTCTAAATACCCGGCGAGTCATTTTTTCACCCCTCTATGAACCATAAAGAGAAGGTTCATAATAATCATAAGTCAACTATATTTAAATCTTATTCCTTGTCAATAAGCTAAAATTTACACCATTTGGGACTTAAGTCTAAGTTGGAAAAAACAAACACCCTTTCTTCTAATCCTTGCATTTTTACCAACTTGATGATTTATTCTTTTACTTTTGCTACTATTGCTTGAATAACCTCCTTGGTTACCATATTCTGAACAAAGGTGACTATGCTTAATTTATTTACATTCCAGTTTGATTGTAAAACAAAATTTGTTTCTTTTATTATTGAATCAGGAAATACAGGATTTATTTTAATGCCTGTTTCATTCGGTATCATCTTACGCATTACAAAGTAAAAGATTGAATCGGGCGCACCGGTCTGTTTAAAATAGACGCTATCTTCGGTAAGTGCTATATATAATTTGTAATCAGATGAGAAAATTGAATCAACCGGAACAATTTTAACCTTAAGCGAGACCATATTTCCTTCTATTTCCTTTTCAAGACCCAGACGTAAACAAGTTTTCTTACCTCTTTCACTTGTTATATAATTTTTATAGGTTGGGTAATCATCTTCAGGTTTCTCAGTCTGGACATTGTAAAGACCATCAAATACCACAATCGGTGAAGTCTGGATTGAATATAATGATTCCCTGACTGCAACATAATCGGGACTTAACGTGTCACCAAGCATACGGCGGTGGTAGGCAATCACTGCAAGACTATCCTTAAATTCTGTTAATAAGCTATCGAGCGCCTCTTCTGCATAAGGACAATATACACAGCGGGCAAAGGTAAAAAATTCGGCAAGGACAATTCTATTTGCCGGTTCAATTTTAATCTGAGGGGATTCTGAACATAGGGTAAATAATAGTATACCACCTAATATGATTATTCTTTTCATTTGACTTTCACCACCTTTCGGCAAATTTTATTCTCTCCATTGTTTACTTCAATAAAATAAATCCCTTCAGGAACAGATCGATCAAAATTATCATCTCCTGACCAGATGATACATGATTCACGATTCAAGATACCCGATACTGGAATAAAAGATTTCACAACCCGACCTGAAATATCATAAATTATTAATGAAATTTCGGATTTCGGATTGCGAACTGCGGATTTGTTTGGATTTTGTAATTTAATTAAACATTGATCTCTGAATGGATTGGGTTGCACTTCAAATTTAAAGGGTTGACTTATGAGTTTCTCTCCCTGGATTCCCTGCTCCATTGCCGCATAGACATTTATAGAATCTCTTAAATCTGGGTTGTGAATTGACCAGACCTTCAAATTTATAACCTCTGTTCCCCATACATTGGGCGTTGTATATATTGATATATCAATCCCAGTATCAACTGCCCCGGGTGTAAGATAATCATAAAGAATTATTCCTGGTTCCGCACACTGACCACCTGCACAGTATATTTCAAACCAACCCGGCACACTATCAATTACCCGGCAATCAAAGGCATAACTATCAGGTTGAGTTCCGGTATTAGTTAGACGAAAATAATAGACGAAATAATCAGTACCAGTCTGAAAGGTATCGCTGGTGCAGACAAAACTAAAATTATACTGAGCAAATAACGGAAAAGTGACCATCAATAAGAGAATCAAAATTTTTAGTCGCACGCCTTCTCCCTTTTTTAAGGGGGAGGAATTTTATCCTCCCCCTTATTTTTATAATTTAGTTAACGAACAATTATGACTTTCTGCAGAAGTTTTGTATTTTCAATTTCCAATTCCGCAAAGTATATCCCGGAAGGTAAAAGTTTGCCATTGTTGTCGTCACCAATCCAGAGGTTCGTTGGTTTTAAGGATAGTGATTTAACCAGACGACCGGAAGCGTCGTAGATATTGAGCAATATGGGTTTAATGGAGAATTCTTTAGATTCATATTTAATGATTGTTCGGTCGTGGAATGGATTGGGATTGATGTTCAGCAATAATGTTTTTTCAAGATTCTTGGCTTCTTCAATTCCTACTGGACTCGGAATATTCACATCATCAATATACCAACCCTCGTCAACCACACTGGCGTCGCTTAAGAATCTAAATCTTAACCTTATTGTCTGACCGGAAAATTGCTGTAAGGAGTAGGTATATTGATTCCAGGCGGTTTGATTACCAGTAAAGATGCCCACAGTCTTCCAGAATCCCGAACCATTATCAATATCCAAATGCCCATAATCCCAGCCCTGTTCCATACGATATTGATGCCAGAAATACAAATTGCTATCCGGTGTTGCAACGAAGTATGGACTTACTAAAGAGGCATCGTTTTCATTTGTGTACTGCCATGAATTTTCTACCCCACAATACCAGGAATGCGTTGGCGAGTGGCTCTTGTAAGTTGTGATATGCCAGTTATCGTTGATGCCGGAATGGGTCCAGTTTCCCTGCCCGGATTCAATATTATCTGAGAACCCCGGGGTTCTTGTTACTATAAACGGAAAGGTATCAGAGTGGGTACCGAAGTCTACAACAAACGAAACCTGCCTTGGTGAAGGACAACTCGCGCTGATTGTGAAATTACATATATTAACCGTATCAACATCACCTGGACCAATTGCGACCGATTGTGGAGTTGCACCACTGATTGTGATATAGGGATCAGAACAGGTGACATTTGCACTGCCGGAATAAATACCGTTACCCTGATTCTTTCCAAAGACATACATCCTTATTGCTTCACCGGGCTCTGCCCAGCGATTATTATTCCCGCTTGTCTCTTGATATTTTAATCCATAATACTCCATATCCGGTATCGGCACTATGCCAATCTCTGCTCCCTGATATATTTCTCTTGTTGAAGATTGGACAAAGACCACAATTTTACAATCCTTTTCTTTCCAAGAGGCAGAAATCGTGAAATTACGTGAGCGTGTAATATTACTATTAGCAGGTATGGTCACCGCTTCACCATTCTGGTCAGGAAGCATATCCCTCATCACAAAATCAAGTTCGGTCATTCCCTGCCAGCTATAAGGAATATTGTTTTCCACGACCACAAAATGCAAGGTTCCGCTGATTGCACTTGAAGTTGTATTTTGGATTGTAGCATTTACCGTGCCGGTATTAGCAACTGTATCATAAGAGCAGGTAAGGTCAATAATAAGTGGACTTGAGACCGTAAGTCGATATTTAACAGTATCAAGAAAGCAGGCATATAATGTGCCGGTATGAACACCACCAACGACTCTTTTAGATCCATCAAACCAGGTAGTAGGATATCCACTAAGACTATAATAACTCGCTCGTGCTGCAGCCTCTGATGAATAGAACGGGTCGCTTGTTGAAGAATGATAGGCAATCACCGCGACTGAATCATAACTCCTTTCATATATTTCATCCAGCGCACGCGCTGCCCCTGGACAATATTGACACCAGGTCGCAGTAAATTCCTCACAGACCACAACCCGCTGGGCAGCAAAGGCGAATGCTCCAGCGATTATACACAGTAACAGCGCTACTTTTTTCATTTTGACCCCCTTTCTTTATTATGAGCGCCTGTGCTAATATACTTCTTTTCTCTATTATCACCTCCTTTCGGTATTTTTACTTCTGATAATTTAGAATTTTCAACTACCTTCAAAATTTCCTTATTATATTTTGAGTATTTTTTAATGAAGTTATCAAAGATTTCTTCTAAATTTTGTTTTGTACTTACTGAATATTGAGTAGAATAAAGAGTGAAGGATTTTTTTTCGACCCGACCGGGTCTGTAAGTATGGTGAGTCATTTGGCCACTCCTTTAAAGCTGTTTGTATAAATTATATTAGAGATTTTTAACGGAGTGAAGTAGATGCTGTGGTATCTTTTTTCGACCCGACCGGGTCTAAATATCCGGCGAGTCATTTCCTTGCTCCTTTATTTAAGGATAAACAAGAATGACTTATTATCATACTTTATTATAATAATTTTAGGGCTAATGTCAAGGGCTAAAATGAACACATAATTTGGTTGGAAATGAAAGTAAGGATAATTCAAAACGAATATATTTTCAACTGGTCCAAAATGACAAGACATTAAAACAAGAAAAATAAAATTGGTAATAGAATGGTAGGCATGCTAAAGAAGATTCAATTAAATTCAGTACTTGACAAGGATTGAATTATATGTATAATTTATTATCTTGAAAGAGGAGGTGTCTAAAATGACCAAAGCACAGCTTATTGATAGCATTGCCAAAAAGGCAAAAATAAGTAAAAAGGCAGCAGGGATAGCAGTTGATACATTCGTTGAGTCAGTAACTGCTGCCCTCAAGAAAGGCGATAAAGTGACTCTCGTTGGATTCGGAACATTCATGGTATCCAAGAGAAAAGCTCGCACTGCAAAAAATCCTCAGACTGGCGAGACGATTAAGGTTCCAGCAAAACGTGTTCCTAAATTCAAAGCAGGCCGCGAACTGAAGAAGGCGGTAAAGTAATCAATTATATCAATCAAAAGGGGATTGGCTTTGCCAATCCCCTTTATTTTTATCCTTGGTTCAAAGTGGGATAATTTAAGTTAAAGCGTTTTTTATAATAAATTCTCATTCCAACAATAAGCACAATCAGGAGCGGAATGAGTCCGGGATAGAATATACAGGTAATAATAGTAAATATAAGCCCGGGGAGTCTGAATGATATAATGGTAAATTTGCGATTAACTATTTTGTTTTTAAAATAATAAATAGCCACAAATAAAAATAATGGGAGGGATATTGCCGAAGGAATAAGACAAATTAAATCTTTGTTGATTATAGAAAAGATCACCCCTAATAACAAAAGAATGGTTGATAATGTATATGATAATTCCTCGCCCAAAAAAACTGAAGTCGTTATTTCACCCGATTTTTTGTCTCCTTCAATGTCAACAGTTGTTGTATTTATAAAAACAGCACAGATACTGAAAAAATAAGGCAGGAATATCGCAAAAGTTTGCCACTCAAAAGGTTTCTGCATTAACCAGCCCGCAACAAAATTTAACATACCATAACCAAAACCATTGCTTAATGTGTCGAGCAGTGGTCTGCCTTTTAATTTTATTGGTGGCAGGGAATAAAAAATGCCTATGGTTAATGAAATAAGTATCAGAACGAAGAAAGATAAACCAAAGAACCATGAAAAAAATAAAGAAAGGCACCATAAAAGAAACATTTCAATATATGCATTCTTCAAGGGTATGTAGTTCTCAGAAAGGATAAATAACTTTCTATTTATGCGGTCTGTTTCAATATCAGTAATCTGATTTAATATATATACCCCACCCATCATCATTGAGTAAATAAGTAACCCTAATAATGCCTTAAGTGTAAATCTATTCTCTGGTAATGCAACATAATTGCCAATTAAGAAGAAATTCCAGACCGGAATTAAAATAAGAGGTCTGAGGACAAAGAAATAATCAAAAATATTTGTCTTTTGATTCTGATTCAATGATTATTATTCAAGAAGAATTAAAAGTAGCATTACCCCTGAACCACAGACCATTGCAATCAGTTGTAAAAATGAAGTGAATGCGGTTTCACATCCTCTCAATTCAGGAATTAAATCAGACCCGGCAATGTAAATAAATCCACCAGCAGTCAAAGGTAAAAGCGTGATCGCATAGCCCTTTACCAGCGGTCCGGCAATTAGGGAAATGACTCCACCTAATATTGCAGTAAGCGCTGAGAGGAAATTTAGAATTAGTGCCCTTTTTATACTCAATCCACCATAGATGAAAACCCCGAAATCACCTATCTCCTGCGGTATTTCATGCATTATTACTGCAAAAGTTGTAGCGACACCTATGGGCAAGCTTACTGAATAACTTGCACCGATTATCAAACCATCAATTAGATTATGTATTAAATCACCGGCAAGATTCATTGTCACCATTGGATGTGGATGCTCTTTTGAGGTGGGTATATGACAATGTCGCCATCGGACAAATTTTTCAAGGATAAAGAATATCAGAATTCCCACTATGACAAGTAATGAAACTTTTAGACTATTGTTAATCTGTTCAAATGCTTCGGGTAAAAGATGAATCATTGCATCGCCAAATAATGAACCTGCAGCAAAGCTAACGAGTAATAAAATAATACGAGATAATTTATTGGATTTAATTGCGACAAAAAGAACTCCGATAAATGATATGAGACTTACTAAAAATACACTGCCGAGGGTATATACTATGACCATAAGGCATTATAGTGAATCTATGCCTTTACTACTTTTCCTGCACTCAAACAGTCGGTACAGACAAGCACCCTCTTGGTTTTACCATCTATTTTTATTCTCACCCTTTGCAGGTTTACATTAAACCTTCTTTTAGAAACATTATGGGCATGACTGATTTTTGAACCTACCCGCGCCTTTTTTCCACATATTGCACACTCTTTTGCCATCATTTACTCCTTTCACAAACCATTATAAGGAATTTTTAATCTCTGTCAACAGATAAAAATTTATGAACAAGATTTAAAGACGAATAAAAACAATTACTTCTTTGAAAAATAGTCAATAGTTAAATTTAATTATTGCATATTTGTCTACTTT
>JBDRWA010000117.1:0-6791 GCA_039802145.1 Caldifarciminota bacterium
TAAAAATCATCCATCCGAATGATGGTGATATATTCAAACTCGATCCCCACATTCCTTACAAGAATCAGGCGATTTCAATAAAGGTCTCCGCGGACACAACCATTGAAGAAATACTTTTAAAACTAAACGGCGATTTATTATATGCCAAACGGGAACGAGAAATTGTTTATCTCTGGCAACCAAAACCAGGTAAATATGAACTTGAAGTATTGGGTAGCGGTAAAAAGATATCAAAATCCGAAAAAATTTCTTTTACTGTTTATTAAAAAACCAAACCTGTCTTTCTAAAGTCCCTGCCGATTGAGATATATGTATAAAATTTTAAATTTTCTCTTTGACGGGCAAAATTACCTGAACCGAATGTCACATTTATCGGACCAATTGGCGTATTGGCGCGCAATCCTATACCGGCACCATAATCCAATGATTCTTTCCACTTTGATTGAAGAATATTTGAATTAAATTTTCCGATATTAAAACAAATACCCAGATAAGCAGGATAATCACTCCTGTTGAATAACTCAAAGATTTTATAATCTATACCAGAATTCAATATTAAACGCTCTCTTGACACAAATTCATCTTTATCAAACCCGATAAAATTATCGCCACCAGAATGGAAATATTCTGCCCAGGGCATGCCGCCGTTCTCTAACCCCACATCAATACCATACTTTAGAACAAATCTATGCATCTTCAGGTATTGCGCTAATGAAACATTTATTTTCACAAAACTGCTTTCAGATTTCATTCTGGAGTCAGAACATCTTGAGTCAAGAAAAATAATTGTCCCTGATGTAGGGACATAAAAATCATCAAGATTGTTGAATTCCATTGATAAGAATGGATATGTCAACATTTCGCTTTTAGGTATTGAGTCTGACCAGGGTATGGGTGGGGTATTATAAATTACTTGTTGTACCTTTATGCCGGCTGTAAAAAAAGAATGAATTCCTAAACAATATCCCAGGCCTATTCCTCCACCGCGATAGACAATACTATAGTCAGTTACCCATTGATTTTCTCTGTATAACTGATGAGTCCTTACACCCCAGAATCCATTAATGTAGTAATTTAGCGGGAACAAAAAAAATCGCGTGCCTCCTGCAGCGATTTTTATTTCATTCGGATTTCCGAGATGCAATGTCAAAGATATACCACCACCCGTTCCGAATAAATTTGATTGTCCAATTTCAAACCCAGTTGCCAGTCCATCCAAATTATCATACCTGATGCCAAACCGATAAATCCCATAGAATGGTTCATGAACCAGAATTACAATATCAACAGAATCATTTTTTATAAATTTAAGGTCATAATTAACCTGGTCAAAAAGTCCGGTGTCATATATCCTTCTTAAATCTTTAATTAACTTTTTGAAATCAAGATATTCACCCGGTTTCGTTTTAATAATTCTATTTACTACACCTTCCCTGGTTGTTACCAATCCATCAATTCTTATTGACCGAATAATGGAGTGCTTAGCAACTTTATTTTTTCTTTCATTTTTTACAATTTCTTTATATTTTAATTTTTCTTTTATTTGTGGAAGAGCACGGAGGGCAGCAACTTCTCCGGCATTAATAATTTCTTTTATCTTACTAAAATCACTGGCAGTGAATCTTTCCAAATCGGGTTCAATAATGACATCAAGATATTCCTTTTGTTTTTTTAAATTCTCTGCGCTTAGCATATTCATTGTTCGACTTATGATATCAATTACCGAATTTTCTGATTCAGAAACTTTTTTGGTTGTAAGGACACCAATTAAAAAGTCAGGCTTGAATACAAGGATTTCTTCAGCAGGTAAATACTGCTGGACCCCGCCATCAATGAGCTCTAAACTATCTATTCTGACTGAAGAAAATATCCCGGGTATTGCGATGCTTCCGCGGATTGCCCGGTCTAATCTATTAGATTTAAGCGCAACTTTTTTGCCCGAAGTTAAATCGACCGCGATTGCCCGATAGGGAAGTGGAAGGCTGTCAAAATTATAATTTGCATTGTAGCTTGGTTCGGCAAAAAGTTCCATCAAAAAGAATTCTAAATTTTGCAAGGGAACGATTCCACCCGGAAGGAGAGGCTTGAAGTTTTTATGTCTGATTTCAACGATGTATTGTTTATTTTTCTCTCGTTCAGGTAAATAGAGTGTGCCAAATGGTTTTGTAGGCTTTAATATTTTTGACCAATCCAGTGAGAGTGCTATGCTTTCAATTTCTGCTGCAGTATAACCTGCTGCATAAGCGCCACCAATTAAAGCACCCATGCTTGTCCCGGTGATAAAAGATACAGGAATTTGATTTTCTTCAAAGACTTTAAGCACACCAATATGAGCCAGACCGAGTGCCCCTCCTGCTGAAAGTACTAATCCAATTTTGCACTCGGTAGAATCCTTTGTAGACAACCCGTTTGCCTGTATAAAATTAATCAGAACAAATAACAATAATGGGAATCTTATTCTTATAAGAGTATTATGAAAAACCACAGAATATTATATTCTAAATGAAAACGAGGTCAATATTTAAGAAAATTATATACGGAAAATTAATAATAATTTTGTAATCATTATGAAAAAAATTATTACTATCGCAAAAAACCACTTTATTATTTCACAATATATCCAATAACAACCTATTAAAAATTCAACCAATTTTTTTAAAAGACTTAATCAATTGAACAATTAAACAATTGTTTAATTGTTTAATTATTTAAAGGATTGACTGATTTATAGTATTGTGTATAATGTAGTATGAGAAAGAAGATGCCGGAGACTGAGTATAGGGCGTCAAGGGTCTGCAGGGTTTTGGGAAATCCGACAGCTTATCAGATTGTGAAATTGTTATTGGGTAGAAAAATGACACCAGGTGAGATTGCTAAAGAAATGGGTATTTCAGAAGCGCTCGCTTCTGTTACTTTAAGAACTTTAAGGAATATTGATATTGTGCGGTATGAGACGAAAGGCAAGGAGAAGATTTACTGGATAAAAGACGACTTTATTGATGGAATATGCAATATACTGGAAAAATTTGTAACTAAAATGCGAGAAAAAAAGTGGTAATTGGTGGTAATTAAGAGAAAGGAGAAAGAGGGGATTAGTGATGAGTCAGAATATCTGTACATTGACACTCTGAGATATTTTTATATAATTCGTCAATGATAACAATAATTTCACTACTTTTTTTAGTGCTGACTCAACCACAAGAAACCATTTATGAAATAGATAGGGGAGAGGCGGAGTTTTATCGGTTATTTACTGATGTAGATAGTTTTATATCTGCAAAGTTTTATAGTGTTGAAGATTCAATCCAGATTTTATTTTCATATATCGCAAAAGGTGATACCGTTGATTCTTTAGTAAATGTCAGCAAATCAGTTTTTGAAGTATTACAATTTTACCAAAAGAATTTTTATAAAATTATTACAGATTTAAATTTTCGAAAAGAATTCATCAAAAATTATGAAATTGACTGGCCAATTATCTCCACCAAAGACCTTGCGAAAGATAAAAAGACTGCTTTATTAAGTGCGTTCTTTAATAGCGCATGCTGTATAACCGGCACCGGGGCAACCGGTGCGTATATTGGAGCATTAGTGGGTCGGAGCATTCAAAAAGAGACAGGATATATTCCTTGTGGAAGCCAGGAATATAGTTGTATGATTCCTTACGAATACTATTCATACACTTTAAACAAAACGAAATACTATACTGGGGTAGGAATTGGTATTGCAGGTGGAACAATCGCAAGCAAAATGCTTTATTTTAAAAATTGGAAAAAAAATGTTTTATTCAATACTTTAGCCCATGATGTTGTTGCATTTGATGATAATGGCATTCCTATAACAAAGAATGAAGTCGATAGAGAATTCCGTGGGCAATATACTGTTGGCTTTGGCATGCTTGGCATCGTTATTGGTGGTTCTTTGACACTCGCTGAAATACTTTTATTAACTAAGCCCTGGTTTGATTTAACCCCGAAGACAGACTGGGATGAGAAAGCAGTTACAATTCCGATATTACTTATTTCTGGCGCCAGTTTCTGGCACTTTACAAAGTTTACCATTGAAAAAGGCAAAGAACTTGACCACCTGGCAACGATTGAGAGGATAAAACAGAAAAGAAATATAATACATAAAAATAAATGAAAAGACAGCGTCCTGGTCAAAACAAGAAATTTTGAGCATGCCCTTTGATGACCGACAAAAAATAACCCAAAGCGGCATTCTAAGACTTTCAATCGTAATAGCAATTGTGATATTTTTGCAAATCATATATATTGTTTTTGAGGGAAAATATGCTGGCCTCGGCTTTCCTATTGATGACCCTTGGATACATATGCAGTTTGCAAAAAATGTAGCAGAAGGCTATGGATTCAGTTATAATGCTAAAGAGCCAGTAGCAGGTTCAACAGCACCGCTCTGGACGTTTTTACTTGTTCCGGTACACTGGATTACAAAAAATATAACTTTGCGGATTTTAATGACAAAAATTTTAGGAATTTTATTCTTTATAATTGCGTTGATTTTTGTCTATTTTTTATCATTCAGAATTACCTGTAATAATAATGTAGCATTTTTTTCGGCACTCGCTGTAGGCACCACGACACACCTAAACTGGGGTGCAGTATCCGGACTGGAGATCCCACTCTATGTATTGCTCACTATAGTAGTAATCTATTTAAATTACGAAATGTGTCTTCAGAGAAAAACAAAATTAATCTATTTAATCCCAGTGCTTATTGGATTGGCGGTATATGCGAGGCCGGAATGTGCTTTATTATTGATTTTTTATTTCCTTGATAATATTCCGCGTTGGATAACAAAACGAAGGTTATCATTTTTAATCATTGCAACATGCTTATTTGTTGCTACTTTATTGCCTTATTTTATTTTTAATTACTCGCTTTCAGGTTCAATCTTTCCAAATACATTCAGAGCAAAGGCACAACAGAATAGCATATTTGTAGCACTTTCGACAATGAACCTTTTGCATCTTAAATGGCTTTTTTTAAAAATGGCACCTGCCTATTTTGGCCAGAGTATTGCGCATCTTTTCAAAGCAAATCCTCTCTTTGTGTATGGTTTTTTTATGGGTGCTTTTATTATTATTTACAGAAAATTCAAAAGTCCGAACGACCAATCATTGAGTTTAATGCCTGTATTAGTTGCTCTTTTCTATGCGCCACTGATTGGTCTCATATCGCCATTTATCAGTGCTGATTTTCACGGGGGTCGGTATATTGCCAACCAGGTTGCCAGTGGGGCATTAATTGCGGTATGGGGTTTTTACTGGCTTTTTCAAACAATAAAAAATAATTTTCCAAAAGTCGCAATAAAAATAATTATCTTTGTAATAGTTGCCATCGCTCTGTATAACACTATTTTTGCCCAGGTCTTTATGATTAAATTTTCTGCCTCAAATGTTAAAAGCATAAATGAAATACAGGTAAAGACCGGCAAATGGATAAAAGAAAATATTCCTTCAGATGCAATCATTGGGGTAAATGACATAGGTGCAATTAAATATTTTTCTGATAGAAGGATAATTGACCTCTGTGGGCTTGTTGAGCCAAAAATAATTGCTTACTTTAAAAAATATAGCGATAATAAATTGGGCGCTTATCTTTATGTTATTGAAAAGAAACCCGATTATCTTGCAATATTCCCGCGCTGGTATCCGCAATTAACTGACACAAACCGATTCCAAGTTCTTTATAAAATAATATATAATAAAAATACTGCGAGCGAATGGGTCTTTATCCCTGAGGTGGAAACTTATATGGGAATAGTTTTAAAATCATTAACTGTTAAACCAATTCCTTCAGAAAAATGGATTTTGAAAACTAAATTTTAATCTAAAACAACAACCTGAAATCTTTTTCAAAAAAATACGTAAAAATTCTAAGAGAAAGGGGAGAAGGCTTTAAATTTTAATAAATAATTTAAATAAAATAATTATCACCAGGGCTGGCAGGAAATTCCCCACTTTAATATCTTTCAACCCAAGGAGTCTTATCCCAATGGCAAATACGAGGATACCCCCGATTCCTGTAAAATCATTCAAAAAGTATGGTGTGCCAAGAAAATTAATCTGGGAAGCAAGAATAGTTATTGAACCTTGAAATAGTAAAACAACGACCGCAGAGAACAAAACACCTATACCCAGAGTAGAGCTTAGGATAATTGCAGAGATACCATCCATTATTGATTTTGTTATTAAAAGTTCAGGTTTATGCAAAAGGCCATCCTGGATACAACCAAGAACCGTCATAGGACCGATTGAAAATAATATGCTCGCCGTAACAAATCCTTGCGCAAAAGTCTTTGATTCTGAAAAACCCTTGATTTTCTTAAATTTTTCGCCAATTTGTTCAATAAAAAGTTCAATATTTAACAATTCCCCAATAACACCGCCAATGATAAGGCTGATGATGATCGCTACAGGTTTTTCCATTTGAATTCCCATCTTAATACCCAAAACGCAGGTAAAAATACCGAGTCCGGTTAAAATGATATTCTTAATGTTTTCAGGTATACCTTTTTTTACGAACAGCCCGATAGTGCTGCCTAAAATGACGAGAATAGTATTTGTTATCGTTCCCAGCATTCAAAATTATACATATTTAATTACAAAAATCAATCATAAACATTAACGGATTATCAAAGTTCAAGTAGAGCGATTGGACGGGACTAAAACCAAATTTTTCTGTGATTTAAATCATAATACCGATTTTGAACCAGGGGAGAGTATAGAAAAAAGTATATCCTATAATTATCTAATCCTCAATTCTTAA
>JBDRWA010000118.1:0-6745 GCA_039802145.1 Caldifarciminota bacterium
TATATTCTGGCAATCCTGTTGTTGGAGACACAACTGGCAGAAGATATAAGGTAATCCTTCCTCAACAAAAGGTTCGCAGATTCGCTAAGTCTTAACAGTTAAAGCAGATTCAACAAGATAGTGATTAATATTGCAATTATGATGGGCAATATCATCCCTATCAATAAAATTTTCATATCCTTTTTCATACACTATTTTCCACCTTCCCATGACTTTATTTTTATGACACTTGGGCTCCCTGGGGGCCAGACTTGAAATATTTGATATTCTGCTGGATAACCCGCACTTTCAGGAATAAAAACTACAAGGAATGTATAATAAACATCCGAATAAACATTACGTCGTATCTCAACACGCGCTAATGGAAAAGTTAAAATACTAAGTGTCAGTTTTAATTCACTGTTAGAATAATTTGTAAGTGTAATATCTGACGGGACGATTGGTTGTGTATATGGTTGAAATTTATATTCAGGAAAAGTATAAGTCACATCCGGTGCTGCTGTTCCACCACTGGGTGGTGGGCTGCCTGGACTTGTTTCTGGCCACCAAGGGTACTGACCAGGACCAATGTAGCCTTTCGGAAATGGAATTTCAGGCATCAATCGGCCGATAGGTTCCGTATCACCATACCCCAAAATTTCCATCTGTTGCATTAAACTTAAATGAGAAAACCAATTGTAAGGAATAACAGTAACCCCGGGCATCTCACCACTACCATAAATATAAAACCATATATCCTTATATTTCGTCCATACTCCGTCTTCGCCGCCACTCAACCCCAACGGGTCAATGTATTTTAAGGGGTTGTTGATGCAATAGGCATAGCGGTTTTGGGTCTGGGGGAGTTCAATATAACCACCAAAGGAGTCAAGGGTGATGAAGCGACCGATTTGAGAATCGTAGTATCTTAAGCAAAAGTAGTTGAGACCAGTTTCTGAATCCAGTTCCTTCCCGGTGAACCCATGCACATTGCCACTCCCTGCCAGCATCTCACCAAAGGGTTGATAGGCACCAGTCCAGGAAACCAAACCTGATTCATCGGTCATCTTTCTCGGCGAACCCAATGCATCACAATTTGGCTTTTTACATATAAAAAACATAAAATTGATAGAAGAATGCCACTCCATGATGGATTTTCATCTCACAAATAATCCTTTAATATCAAAACCTTAATTTCCTTTACTTGTTTCAAATTTTCATCATTGCTAAGAAAAACACCGGCATCCACACTTAACGCCACGGCCAGTTGTATTGCATCTATTGTCTTAATACTCAAATACTTTCCTCTAAGCCGTCCAGCCTTTTCCGCAATCACTGAATTAATCTCCACAAGGTAAATATTCTTTCCCTGTCTTAAAAATTGTAAAAACTCATTGACTAACTCCTCTTTACCCATCTGAACCGGCTTGGGCAACACCTCAGTTATTGTTAAAACCGATGTATATGCAATAAACTTATCATCCCTGAGATTTTTAAAAATTTCTTTTACCAGTGGTCCAAATTTGGGATGGGCTTCAATAAAATAAATAAATGGTGCGGTATCTATGAAAATAGATTTACATTTTGTAATTTCTTTTATCAAAGACATACATTAAAACCGGTCTTTTCTTAACTGATTCACATAATCCTGTGCATCAGTACCTTTCCATATCCCCTTGCCTGAGCCATATAGTCTATTAAAATCAAATCGCCTAACTTTTTTATTTTTTTTCTTTAATAAATGGTGAATAAGTTCATCTATTAACTTGAGTAATTCATCTTTTGTAAGCATTTCTACTTCCTTTTTTATTCTATCAATAGCCGTAGGCATAAATTCTCCTTATTTAGAATAAATATATTCAAATTCCTTATCTTGTCAATAATTAGCACATTATTATAAGTCAATAAATTTTGTTAAAAAATATACCCAATTATCCTCACTCCTCCGGCATTAGTTCTCGACGTAATAATACATCAATCACTTCCTGTTTTATTTCTTCATAAGTGTGCAATTTTTCGTAGAGTTTATAGGTAGTGCCACGAATTACTGAAAGATGTTTTAATTTGCCAAAATCTTCAGAGTTGACTTCAGTTAATGCATAATCATAATCTTTGCCTTTATCAAACCTATTCGGAGCGGGTTTTTCTGTAATTAAAAACACACATTCTGTGAACTGAATTACTCTCACTTTTTTGTTATTCTCCATAATATCAAATTGATAGATGACCTTTGAGTTTTTATCATGCTCCTGTGGAGTATAGGCAACTACAATATAATGACTTACCTTGAAGTCCTCTTTAGGTATCTCAACTGTCTCAAGGGTAATATATTGCCCCTGCCAGATTGTTTTGTGAACACAGGATGCCAACAAAAATGTGATAAACATATCCACAAACTTCTTTTTCTGGCTAAACATATAATGTCTCCTTTACTTATAGTTGAAGATACAAACGAGAAGACTTCCAAAATTTAAGATAAGCTTTATTTGGGAAGACAAATACGTTCCTCCTACTTACAACTTATCGTTGTTCCTTTAATGGCAGTAGGAAACCTCCTACCTTTTTTGATTTTTCAGTAAACGCCTTCTTTATGGCTTTAAAATGAATTTCGCCACTAATCCAACTCGTTACTTGGTTATCATAAACATTATTAAGTAAATCGGAATATACACCGGAAGTTGTGCCACTGATTTTCATAGAACCAAATATAGTATCGCTGTCTATTTTATCAACAACAAAATAACCTTCCATATCAATAGCAAGACCAGTCTGTAATCGTGCACTGTATAATTTCTCATAATAAAATACCACTATATTGGACTCAGAGGAAAAATAGATAGTATCAGAGTATGTAAGCGAATCAAGTTCTATGATTAAGTGAAATCGCTCAGCACCTGCGGTACTATATGGTATAGGTTCAAAGAAACCATTAATGAAGAAGACCGTCTTTTTACCATTAGAATTTAAATTTAGAGATATAATTTTTGAGGACGAATCGGAACCTCTAATAATAGTATCAATTTTTGCTGACTTTACATATTGAGCAGAAATATCGTAGAAGTGAATTGTCTTATCGTAGTTTGTTTCAACGTCCAAATGCGCTCCTTTTGGCAAGACAAATAGAGAGTGTTTTGTAGCTACACAACTCATCCAAAAAACGAATAGGACAGTGCTTAACTTTTTTTGCCTGAACATCATTCAGGAAATTTATATCCCCAGTAACGCCACCATAGAAATGCAATCAACACTCCGCGCCAATGATTAACTTGCTCGGGCGCAACCGCTTTCCCAAAAAGATTTATTTGCATTGAATATGCAATTATTTCGCTATCTGTCCAACCGGGAGACCACTGCTTTACATTTCTATATCTGGAATCACTATAGCACAGAAACTTGTGCGTTGCTTCGTGGGCTAGTACTGAAGTAAATAATGTCAAATCATTTCTGATTTTACCACTTAAAACAATACTCTTATCATAAAAGGAAGTAGTGTAGCCACCTACCCCTGCCGGAATGAGTTCTTCATTAAGAATTCTTATTTGAATGTCATTTGCTTTTATCCACTCACCAATGTTAACATGTTGCCAACCGCTTGAGGTAAGAACGTCCCATTCCATCATGCTTAACCAAAGAAGGGTATATGCTACTTCGTCACTACTACAGTGATAATCCCACCCTTTTGCCCAGAAGTCAGGGTCTAATTCGGCGGATGAACCTAAAAACCAATTCTTTGGCACCCAGCCAGTATAACAGTGCGTCATTCCTGCCTTCCACATACCATAATCCTTCATAAACCAATATTTCTCTTCCATTTCAATGTCGCTAAATTTTTCTCCGGTCGGGTCGGTGAATTTTAGTGGGTTGTTGGAACAATACGCATATGGTGAGCTACCATTTTTGTCATCTATTGGATCTAATGTCATAAACCTGCCAATTTGGGAATCATAATACCGCTGGCAGAAGTAGTTGAGACCCGTCTCTGCATCCAACTCCTTTCCCGTAAATCCATGGACATTGCCGCTGCCTGCAAGCATCTCACCAAAGGGTTGATATGCACCAGTCCATACTACAGTACCACTTTCATTCGTCATCTTCCTCGGTGAACCTAAGGCATCACAAAGAGATGTATAGCCATAGTTAATAGAAAATGAGCAGTTAGAGGCATTATTTTTTCATGCTTTAATTTTATCAAAAAATTACAGCAAGTAAAGTTAGAACTTGATAAAATAATTTCAATACTTTTTTGTAATAGGAATAATTCGCAACGCATGTAATTTCTGCCCTTTAGCGGACGGTGGTGATAACATAACCACCTCCATGGCACCATCACCGTCTATATCTTTGGAATATCCAGATCTAAATGCATCTTCAAATGAGAAATAGTTTTTAAGAACGAGCCACGGTATATATGATTCGTGAAGTTGCCGGTGAATATCTTCTGGGGTCTTCAAATAATCCGGTATTAATTCATATTTTCCATCTTTTGCAACTAATTTTCGCTTCAATGGCTGTTCGACAATACTATATATAAAAACACCCGCTTCGAACTCTTGTTCATCTCGAAAAGTTCGTTTTGCTTTTCCCAAAAAAACAACATCAGGAGAAACGTCACAATCTATTTTTTTGTCAACTGAAAAAGTATGAACCAAAAATGGAAGCCTCTGCTTGCTAATTATCTGTCCTATTTTACTCTCTATTAAAAAAACATCATTTCCTCCCTTTATTGCGACTATCAGTAAAGGAATGTTGTTATAATGAGAAGGTTTTATTATAGGTGTTTCATTACTAAAGTACTCACCTAAATACTGTTTCCAAGCAATCGTACCTTTTAGGGCATTGTAAGCATAAATTGCTATTTTTTTATAGCCGAATATGTCTTCAGATAAGATGCCACTGGATATTATTAGGGATAAACTATCATCAAGATGTTCGAGAAATATTGGTTCACCAGTAAATTTAAAATTTCCTTCCCTATTAGACCATATAGTTATCCCTTGATTTGCATCAAGGCACCAGATATAAGGTTCAAAAGTTATATATAACAATTGTTGTTTTCTCATCTTACAAACAACTGGATGTGACGGACTTGGAATAATATCAAAAGGCACAACTTCTTTATATTCCTGTTCTGATAACAATTTTTTCTCCCATAATAATTTAGCACTCGCTAAAGAAATTAATCTGGCATCTGTATTCATTTCTAAATGTATAATACCCTTACGTTTACTATTTTTAATGTCTACCAATCTATCAGAGAGCAAAAACCAAGGATGGAAAGACCAAGAAGGTAAGGTCCGCGAAGTCAATTTGCCTGTTTTGCCATCAATTAAAAAAATCAATGTTACAACTGTATCATAGGAGCTACGGTTAACGCCCGATAATAAAATAAAATCTGCATAATTATCTCCATTAAAATCATCGACAGTTATTGAATTGTTCCAAAATTCATTACTTATTGCAATTTTCCATACTGATTCACCATCAAGATTGAATTTCGTTAAAATTACTTGTTCTTTTTTATCTTCAAGAGTGGAATCATACATCACAAATATACCATCCGCATTATCTAATTCTAACAACCTTATTCGACTTCTTGAAGTTAATTCTCTTTCAAATAAAAGTTCCCAGAAAATACTATTCTCCACATATGCACCTTCAGATTTTTCAAATTGATGCATAATTTCTAAAAACAATGGTAAAATAAGAAATGTCATTATTTTCTCAACAATAACTTAATCACACACCACCGTCTGCAAAGTATTCAGGTTTTTCACCGGGTGGGAATAAATCCTTTGGTTGTGATTCAATCTTCTCACTTTCCAAAAGCTGTTCTAACCAGTACCAATATGAAGAACCGCCTCTGCTATCGAGCGGATCATAGGCCCCCTCACGTCGATTAGCAGAAATAGGAAATTTATTATAAGGTCGCTGGCGATAATAGCTCGTTTTCTTAGATTTACTTTTACCACTTGGTGGCATGCGCATGTAACCCTTATTTTTCAAATTTTCGCCTATATTTCTTAAAAAATTATAATCTAACCATCCCTGTTGGCCCATCCAATTATATATCCACATTTCCTCTTCGTATAATGTGCCAAAGCCAAACGGATTATCATACAGATAAAAGTAAGCATGCCATAATTCATGACAAAATATTTGCTCTAAAGAGAAATTACCGTACCGACCTTGCTCGTAAGCTGACCGATGTATTCCAATACTTTGTTGTGCGGAGAAAAAACCTCCGCCTGTAAATGGATCTTTATTTACAACCCAAGGTGGTAAACCATACCAAACGCTTATCTCTTCTGGAGCGCTCTCTACAAGATACCAAATATCCGGCATTAAAGTCATAGCCCAACTATCAAAATAAACTCCCCAATTCTTTGCTTTAAGTTTATATTTTATCTTTGCCCCATCAATATCAATGTATTTCAGTGGATTATTAAGACAATAAGAATACGAACTGAATGCTGGAGTTGGAATCAAATCTCTGGTCATAAACATCCCAATCTGGGAATCATAATACCGCTGGCAGGGATAACCGTAATAAGTAGGAAGTGGGAAGAGAAGAGTTTATAATGCCTCTGCTTTATAATTTTTAAGTTTCCATTCATCTCTAAAGACAATTTTACCCGAAATTTTATATGTGTCAATAATCAACGCAATTTTTACTTTCTCAGTTTCTTAAGAAAGTAAGAAAATAGTTTTTTATTTCTGTCAGCACTTTTAGGTATCATAAAGTTAAAATTTTAATTATATTCTGGCA
>JBDRWA010000119.1:0-6600 GCA_039802145.1 Caldifarciminota bacterium
TTGATTGTGTATAAGGCTAGCATCACATTTCTAATCTTCTATTTACTTTATCTAATTTATCCTGTGGTCTACGCATTTGCAGGATTTAAAGATATATCGGATATTTCTGCATTTCCCGTATTTATTTTAATATTCATACTGCTCTCTTTTCTCTTGAAACCTATTAGTTCAAGTATCTCAAGATTTTATGAGAAGAAAGCAGATAAAGGTGCACTCGCTTTGTCAAAGAATCCCCAAGCATTCATTGAGTTGATGGCAAAGTTCTGTAATCAGGAACTGGCAATTGCTTATCCCAATCCATTGGTTGAATTTTATACTTATTCACATCCTTCTGTAGGAAAAAGGATTGAGTTTGCAGAGAGATTCCCAAAGGAAAACAACAATGCGTGAAAAAATAAATATACAAAGGAGAATATTCACCGTTATACACGAACTAGATGAAAGACGGCTTGATTATGTAATTTCATTCTTTACAGACCTACCCCGTAGAGAAGCAAGAGAGCTTGTAGAAAATGGACTCGTCCTTGTAAATAACAAACTTATAACATTTCCTTCAAAAAAGGTAAAAGAGGGGGATAAAATAGCTATACTTGAGGCAAAAGAAGAATTAACACCTGAGCCGGAGATAATCTACGAGGATGATTATGTAATTGTTGTGAACAAGCCTTCAGGTTTACTTACCGAAAAAGTTGGTTCTGAAAAGGGAAATGCATTAAATGAAATTTTTGCAAATAGAGGGAAGATTCTGTATCCAGTCCATCGGCTTGACCGTGAGACAAGCGGCGTGATGATTTTTGCAAAAAACGAAAATGCTCGGGATTTCTTGATTGAAGAATTTAGAAATCGTAAGATAAACAAAATTTATATTGGAATTGTTGAAGGTATGCTGGGCCAAAAAAGTGGTGTTTTAAAAGGGCTGATTCAAAAAACAAAGGAATATGCTGAAACACATTACGAAGTTATGAAAATATTAAAAAATGCAACAATATTGCTACTGATGCCCAAGACCGGACGAACACACCAATTGAGATTGCAACTTGCCCAGATGGGACATCCGATTATTGGAGACAAAAAATATTATAACATAAAAAAAACAAAAATCTTTTTTCACAGGCAGGCATTACATTCTTATAAAATAAACTTCGTCCATCCTGAAACAAAAAGATGGGTGTCCTTTACTGCACCCATCCCTCAGGATATGAAAGAATTAATTGAAAGTTTAGCTCGTTAAAACCCCTGTTCTTCTCTCTTCTTTTTTTCTTCAATATTCTTTTTTACAATCTCTTCCCTTCTTTTTTTGTCTGCGGCCTGAAGAATCTGGGTTATAATCCAGCCGATGATCACAACTATGAGTAATATTATAATTATCTTCATGTTTGATTCTCCTTTCGTAAATTATATAAAAATCAAATTAGAAGTCAATAATGAAAACAGGTTTTATCAGACTTGCCCTCTCTTTATGTCTATTTTTCTGCTAGCTGGTATTGATATAACTTCCAGTATAGACCCTTTTTATTTACCAATTGTTCGGGTGTGCCTTCCTCAACAATCTTTCCCTTATCCAGCACATAAACATAATCGCACATTGACAGAATTGATAATCGGTGCGAAACAATTATTACGGTCATACCTTGAATCTCAACGATATGCTGGATCAATTTTTTCTCTGTATCAGCATCAAGATTGCTTGTGGCATCATCAAGTACCAAAATTTTTGCTTCATTCAGTAAGGCACGGGCAATTGCCATTCGCTGTTTTTCACCACCCGACAATTTCAGTCCTCGCTCCCCGATTAATCCATTATAACCATCGGGTGAATTCTTGATAAAATCACTTAACTGGCTGATTTCAATAACCTCGGCGATTTTATTTTCATCAACAACCTTTCCAAAAACTATATTATTGTATATGGTATCTGAAAATAAAGATGGTTCCTGTGGCACATAGGAAAAGAGACCACGATATTTTCCTAAGTTTAGTTCACGGACTGAAAGACCATCTAATTTAATATCGCCTGATAATGGTTCATACAGACGCATTAAAAGTTTTAATAATGTAGATTTGCCGGAGCCCACGGTCCCTGCTATTCCAATCTTTTTTCCAACAGGAATTTTTATATTTATTTCCTTTAAAACCATAGGCGCACTTTCTCCATAAGAGAAGGTTAAATTTTCAGTAATAAGTGAAGTAAAATCAAATTTAGATATTTTTCCCGTATCCCTTACATCCGGTGGATAGTTTTTTATATCTTCAATTCTTTTCACCTGAACTTCGGCACGCTTTTTTATTACAAAGAAATTTGCGATATCAATCATCGGACCAAGAAGGGTCATAATATAAGCCATAAATGCAATTAACCCGCCGATAGTAATCATATTCTTTATCACAAATATTCCACCACATAAAAGGACGAGCACAATTCCAATCTCTTCTATTGATGCAAACATATTCTGAAGTAAAGATTCTATCCTGAAAACCTTTCTTGCTGAATCGATTCTGTTTTGAAGCAACTTTTTAAATTCTTCTTCATTCTGTTTTTCAAGTGTGTATGCCTTGATAATACGAATTCCAGAAAAGTTTGATTGGAGATAACTATGAATCTGTGATATTACTTCACGCCAGGTCTTAAAATATCTATAAACCTTGGGTGAAAAAAATCTATAACCTAAAATCATTACGGACATTGGTAAAACGGCAATAAGCATCAATCTCCAATCAATACGGGATAGGAAATATATCGCAAAGGTGATAGTCAAAATACCTTCAAGCGGCCTGAATATTCCCGAGCAGGTAAACCATGACAATTCACCCAAATCTAAATCCATTCTTTCCAAAACATCACCCGCGGAAAATTTGGTAAAGAAAGAATGACCCTGGCAGATGATTGATTTGAATATATTATTCCTTTCTTTAAAGTTGAAGATTTCGTTTGTTCTTCCCCGGGTGTAGGGTAGAAACACACCTGCTGTAGAACGGAGTAAACCAATGATTCCAAGGATCAGAATTGCATTAAATAATTGCCTTGTGCTAAATTCTGACTTTATACCATCAATAAGATCCTTTAAAATATAAGGGAATAATAGAACAAGAAATGTGTAAACTATTGTAAAAAGAATTAGAAATATCAATCGCACCGGTCGTTCTTTCCAGAATTGAGTAATCGTCTTCATCTATCCTGCCTTTTGCTGTAGGTACTGGAGTTTATAAAAGTTGTAGTAAACTCCTTTTTTCTTTAAAAGCTCGGAATGACTTCCCTGTTCCACAAGTTTGCCATTATGAATTATTAAAATGCGGTCAGCGAGTCGGGTTGTGGTGAGACGATGGGCAATGATGATTGCAGTGCGGTTTTGAAAGAGTTCCTTTAGTCCTTCCTGTATAATCCTTTCACTCTGGGGGTCAACTGCAGAAGTCGCCTCATCAAGGATGATTATCTCAGGGTCAAAGACAAGGGCACGGGCAAAGGATAACAATTGTCTTTCACCAAATGAAAGATTTATACCCTGTTCAATAATATCGGTATCATATCCTTTTGGTAAATTTAAAATCTTCTCGTGTATTCCGATTCTCTGTGTTGCTTCATAAACTTTTTCAGGTGGGATATCATTATTAAAAAGACGGAGATTATCTAAGACTGTCCCCGGAAATAGGATGACATCCTGAGGGACAAAACCGATTCTCTTACGCAGTGAATAACGGTTTATTCTTTTTAAATCTATCCCATCAATACTGATAACACCCATATTGGCTTTGTAGTATTTTAATAAAAGAGAAACTATGGATGTCTTTCCACCCCCGGTTTCGCCAACGAGTGCAATCCTTTCGCCTTTTTTTATTTCAAAATTCAGGTCTTTTAGTACCCAATCTTCATTTTCATAGGAAAATCTTACATTGTCAAATTTAATTTCATCATTTAATGTTGAAAAATTTTCTTTCTCAATTTCTTTATCAAATTCCGAAGGTATAGAAAAGATATTAAATATTCTCTCTGCTGCAGCAAAAGAGCGTTCTATGAGATTGAACTGGTCAGATAAACCCCGCAGGGGACCAAAAAATTTTGTGATATAGTTAATAAATAAAAAAAGCGTTCCAATCGTTATCATACCTTTTAAAGCCCATATCCCTCCAATCCCCAATATCAATAAAATGCCGATTATTTCCCCTAAATCCACCAGAAACCAGATACGATACCAGTATAACATTGATTTCATTTCAAGGTCAAATTTTTCTCTACCCAATTTATCAATTCTTTTAAAAAAATTTTCTTCCTGAAGAAATACCTGAACTATCGGTAGGGCACGAAGTGTCTCCATTACGAAACTATTTATCTCCGCTATCTTCTTGCGCAAACTGATATATATCGGCCGTACATTCTTCCCGAACCACCAGAAGGCATACAAGAAAACAGGCAATAGTATCAAAATCAAAAGATATAACCTCCAATTTACTACAACCATAATTACCGACATTCCTAAAAGCAAGATAAAATCCTGGGCAAGGACAACTGCAGTGGAAGAGAATAAATTTTTTAATGTCTCCGCATCACCCTCTACACGGGTAATCAATCTGCCCACTGGATTCTTATCAAAAAATTCAACGGGTAGTCTTATTGTGTGCTTTAATAAATCGAATTTCAAATCCGCAATTGCCCGCTCACCAATCATTGCAATCTCAATCTGCTGAAAATACCTTATTAAAATTATTAAACTTTGTATAACAAAATAAATAATGGTAATAAGCAAAAGTCCCTGAAGATTTTTGTCTGGAATTTCGTAGTCAAGCACCCTTTTAATGAGTATTGGACCAAAAAGGGTCAGCAGCGTAGAAAACAAGAGCAGTATTGTAGCAACAGCTATTTTTTTAATGTATGGCTTGAAATATGGAGCAAGCTTTTTTAGTAAGCGAATATCGTTTTTGCCTTTTTGTTCTTCTTCTTCTACAATTTCTTCTTCGTCATGCCACCACATAGTTTCTATTATCCACAAATTTAGAATTGCGTCAATAACCTTTTAAACCATTTTATATTAAATTTCGTCAAACTTTACAGAAAGGAGGTCATAATGAGATATGCTAAGGTGCTATTAAGCATTATGATGGCAGGAGCATTGCTTGTTAGCTGTGGCAAAAAAGATGATGAAGCCGAGATAACTGAACTGCTTGACCGGACATGGTTTATTGGTGGCGAGGTTCAGACCGCTGACGATAGCACAAATACACCTTCACTGGTGAACAGCCCGGTCATTGCCACCGATACCTTCCCATTCTATGTTAAATGGGTGAGGTTTATCGAACGACCGGTTGAAAGACATTATGAGATTGATGTGGTGGGTGATAGTGCATTTGTTACGATGACAGCATTTTTGAAAGGAACGCCGCCCAATTATGGTTTCTTTGTTGATAATGATTCTACAGTCGGTCCTGGTCCGGTTATGGTGCGGGAAATTACTGATAGCATTGTGAGAAAGATAAAGTGTTTCCGCGATGATGAAGGATGGCATATTGCCAGTATAACCGTGGCTGATATCTATACCGCTGGTGCCCAGCATCCAGTCACGATAAACAAAGTTGAAGTAAGGGTCAGCGGCAATCTGGTATTTTCCGTAGACGATCCCAATACATATTTCACAAAAGACCGGTTGCCTGTATTTAACCCCAATGATACGGTTGAGGTTACAGTCTATTGCCAAGCGGATGGGGATTCCACCTGGGCATTTCTGCATCATGGTGCAGGACATAGGCCGGGTGTTGGTCTGAGGAGACACTGGCGTCAGCCATTTTACCGCGAAAATACCACAACCTTTAAAAGAACCTGGTATATTGCGGATGACTCAGTTATTGTGACCCCTGCAGTGAGACATGGTGCGGTTGATGTCATTGGCTGGGAGACGCTATTTGGTGATTCCACAGCAACATATTATTCGCGTGCCTGGGGTATTCCGTATATCATAAAGAACCCGAACGATACACTACCAGGTGATTCTGAAACAGATTAAGGTAGAATTTTTAATTAAAGGGGGCATTGCGCCCCCTTTTTTTATTTTTCGGTACTAAATTTTATATCCGGCTCATCAATATGCTCAACCGTCTCATTAAACGCCGACACCATTCTTTCATAATTCTTTCTTCCAATATATTTCAACGAATCCTGTTGATAAAGATTGATTGATTTTTCTATGGGTAAAATTTTAAAATTATAGGAATCACCGATTTTGTATTTTGCAACATAGGTAGGAATATATTTTATTTCTTTAAGATATGTCGTATTGCTATCCTTTGCAATGGTATATTTCAGCATCACACCGGTATCGGTATATCTTTTCCGCTGACCGCAGAAAAAATTCCCCAGCGAATAGGCAACAAAGATTTTCTTATTTTGCATTTCAATGACCTCGGCCGGCTGGATCACATGGGGATGGGAACCGATAATCATATCCGCACCCATTTCGGCAATCTTTTTCACGGTCTTTTTTTGTTCTTTATTGGGAAACCTTTCATATTCAATGCCAAAATGGAGGGCAACAATAACAAAATCACAAACCGGTTTTGCCATTTCAATATCTTTCTTTATCTCTTCTAAATCTATCAGCTTCACCATCCAGGGTT
>JBDRWA010000120.1:0-6546 GCA_039802145.1 Caldifarciminota bacterium
ATTTTTTGTTCGATTGATGCTGTCGTGTCTTCAGAGATACCAAAAATTTCTTTTAATATTTGCAAGATTGTTGAATAGGAAAGATTTTCATCATATAATGAACATCGACTTTCAAACAGATAAATGGGTAAGGAGATAAAATCTTTTTTTAATTCCTCATAGAGCCTCGTTTTTCCAAGTCCGGGTTCTCCAAGGATAAAGATTGCTCCACCTTTGTCTTTCTGAAATTCACCAATCTTTTCTTTGAGTATCTTCAGTTCTTTATCCCTACCTACAAGTGGAGAATAGAGCCCTTTAATCCCCCGTTTCGGGTCTGGCTTTTCTTTTATCTTAAGTGGTCTGAAGATTCTGATTGGTCTTTCTATTCCTTTGACTGGGACCGGTGGTAATACTTCATAGTCAAATAGATACCTTGAAGCCCTGAAGACTGGCTCAGAGACAATTATTTCACTTCTTTTTGCGATATCTTTTAACCTTGAAGTAAGATTCACAACATCGCCCATTACTGTCCACTCTTTCTTATCTTCGGACCCAACCTCACCCGCAACTACAATTCCGGAATTTATACCAATATGCAAACCTAAATCAGTCTTTTTCTTTAATTTTTTTGATAGTTTATCATTTACTTCAGGAATTAGTTCCATCATTTTAAATCCTGCCTTTATTGCCCTTTCCGGGTCATCTTCATGGGCAATTGGCAGTCCAAATAAGGCAATGACCAGGTCCCCTTCATACTTGTGAATCAATCCGCCTTGTTCAATGATTGGTTTATTCAATATCTCAAAGGTTGTATTGGCAACTTCCTGGACATCTTCAGGGTCGAGTTGGGAAGAAAGAGCGGTAAAGCCCGATAAATCTGCAAAGAGTAATGTGATTAAACGGCGCTCTTCAGCTCTTTGTTCCATTAGCAAGTATATTTTAACCGGATTTATTAAGTGGTCAAGAGTACTGTTATTTTAATCTCCAGAGCGGACGACCGAGGGAATACATTAATACTGCATAAATAAAGGTGATTGATGAAGCGATAATTATTGCAATTCTTATACCGGCAATCTGTGCTACTGTGCCAATCCACAGTGCACCGAAAGGCATCAAGCCAAAAAACACAAATGTGTAAATCCCCATTACTCTGCCTCGTATTTCTTCAGCAACCTGTATCTGAACGAGCGAGTTACAAAGATTCATAATTAAAATCTGTGCCATACCAGCGCAAAACAGAAAAATTAAGGCAATGGCGAAGTTGTTATTCAGAGAAAAGAGAAAAATAAACATAGGGAATAGAAAAGTTCCAATTGTTAAAAGTTTACCCTTGAAATGGAATATACCCAGGGATGCAATGAAAAGGGCAGAGGTAAGTGCACCCAGCCCACGAGCGGTCTGGAGAAACCCATTTGTCCGGGCATCGCCGTTGAGAATTTTTACTGCCCAGGCTGGCAATAGTGTTGTATAAGAAGTGCCGAATAATGCGATGACCGCAATCGTAATTATCAATAATCTTATTGTTGAATGTTTAAATGTATAATTGATACCTTGTTTCAAATCTTTTATTGGTGAGTTTTCTGTTTTGGGAATATTTAATCTTTTCAGTTTCATCGCCAAAAGTGCACTTATCACAGCAATAAATGTCAAGCCATTAATTGTAAAACACCAGCCCGGTCCCAATGCTGCATAAATTATTCCCCCTGCCGCGGGTCCAAGTGCAATCGCAGTATTAAACATTGCCGAATTTAATGCTATGGCATTGGTCAGTGCTTCGGGTTCAACCATTTCTCGAACAAATGCCTGGCGGGCCGGGGCATCAAAGGCATTTGCGGTTCCCATACAGAATGCTAATATGAGGATATGCCAGGGCTGGACAATTTTAGTAAATGTGAGTGTTGCAAGAATGAAGGCAAAAATCATCATTGCGGTTTGGGTAAAGAGCATTATTTTTCTTCTGGGAACGCGGTCTGCAATAACACCGGCATATAACATAAAGAGCCATGTTGGCAATCCAGCAGAAAATCCGACATAACCTAAATATGCAGGAGAATGAGTTATTTCATATATGAAAAACCCTTGGGCAGTCGTCTGCATCCAGGAGCCAAATAGTGAAATAAGTTGTCCCAAAAACCATAATTTATAATTTGGATATTTCAGTGCCAAAAATGTATTATGCCAGAAATATTTTCTATTTGCAACCTTCATCGCTCAGCCCGAGTTGATACAGTTCTTTTATTGCACAACGATATTCCTCAAGAGTGATGCGCCTGTTTAATTCCGGATATTCATTTGCCCGATATGTGGGGTGATATTGCTCCATTACATTAACAAAAGAATCTTTAGAAATTTCTTTTGCAATGAATTCAAGACATTTTTTAGTATCGGCGAGTTTATTGGGTAAAACGAGATGTCGAATTAATAATCCCCTTTTTGCAATCCCATTTTCTATTATTAAATCGCCTACCTGTCTATGCATTTCTTTTAGTGCTTGTCTTACTACATCCCAGTAATTAGAAACACCTGAATATTTTTTACCTTTATCATTATCACCGTATTTTATATCGGGCATGTAGATATCTATTATTCCTTCAAGCATTTTTAAAATTTCCACCGATTCATACCCACCACAATTGTACACTATTGGAATATTTAGACCATTATCCTTTGCGATACTCAATGCTCCAACAATCTGAGGTACCCAGGGGGTTGGTGTAACGAGGTTTATATTATGGCACCCGAGTTCCTGTAGTTCAATCATCATTTCAGCAAGCCTTTCAATAGTTATTACTCTACCAATACCGTGCTGACTGATATCATAATTCTGGCAAAACACACAATGGAGATTACAGTATGTAAAGAATATCGTTCCTGAACCAAATCTACCAACAAGGCAATATTCTTCACCAAAATGTTGGTGATAAGATGAGACCTTTGGGTTAATTCCCGCCTTGCAATTTCCGAATTCGCCTGCAAGCCGATTTACTTTGCATTCTCTTGGGCAGAGCCTGCAGGGATTTAACATTTTATAGAATGCATCAATTAAGTCTTTTGTAATCCTTTTCATACAGGTATTTATACATTTGGAACTTTTAGGTATTTAGGCATTTTGGACTTTTAGGTATTTGAAAATCTTTGTATTTGTAATACGCTGCACAGGAACCTTCTGAGGATACCATACAGGCACCAACTGGATGGGATGGTGTACATTTATTACCAAATAGAGAACATTCAGGTGGTGTTTTTAATCCAAGTAAGATTTTACCACATATACATCCTTTTGGCTCTTTAGATACGGGAATATTTATATTATATCTCTTTGTTGCATCAAATCTTTCAAATTCTTTTTTCAGTGTAAGGCCGGATTTCGGGATTTTCCCAATACCGCGCCAGAAGGAATCTACTGGTCTAAAGACTTTTTCAAGCATTCGGAGAGCATTAGGATTTCCTTCAGGTTTTACAACTCTTTTATATTCAATATCTATTCTCGCTTCTTTGTTAATTATTTGTTCAACAAGTTTCTGTATTCCTATTAGAATATCTATTGGTTCAAATCCGGTTATACATCCTGAAATATGATATTTTTTTGCTATAAATTCATAGGGTTTTGAACCGATGATAGTTGAAACATGTCCGGGTAAGATAAAACCATTGACCTTTATTTGAGGTGAGCACACGATAAATTCAAGAGCCGGCGGTATCAACTTGAATGCAGGGATGATATAAAAATTTTTTATATTCTTTGCTTCCGCTTCAAGAATTGTTGCTGCAATGGTGGGAGATGTGGTCTCAAATCCAACACCAATGAATACAATATCCTTTTTAGGATTTTCTTGGGCAATATTGAGAGAATCTCTTGCAGAATAAACAATCACAGGATGATAAATCTCAAGACTTTCCTCTGTCCCCGGTACACGTACCATATCGCCAAAAGTAGTAATTATTACATCTTTTCTCTTTGCCAGCATAATTGTCCAATCAATTATTTCTGGTGGTGTTACGCAAACTGGACATCCTGGACCAGAAAGTAATTTTAAATTTGGGGGCAGTATCTTTCTTATTCCAGCACGAGCGACAGCCATTGTATGAGTTCCACAAACTTCCATCAGCGATATTTTGTCCTTCAAGTTTTTTTTTATAAAATCAAGAATACTTGTAGCGCGATTTTTCATATATATGGATGCTATTAGATTTATTTTTCAAATTTTTTCAACTTTGTGGTAATACATTAATACCCGACTTCGACCGGTACTTTTTGCTTCGTAGAGTGCCTTATCTGCATTTTTTATTAAATCAGACGGAGTTAGACCATCATCAGGATACATGGCGATCCCGGCCGAGAACGCAAGTCGCCTTTCACTCGGTCCCTGAGAAAAGTCATACATTTTGAAGTTATTTAATAGATTGGCAATCATTTTTGCTGCTTCTTCTTTTTTTGTTTCTGGGAACATAATGATAAATTCATCTCCACCATATCTTGCTAAAAGGTCGGTATCACGAAAATACTTACTGAATATCTGGGAAAGGCGGATTAACAACTGGTCTCCCGCCTGATGACCATATGTATCATTAAAGTATTTAAAATTATCTAGGTCTATAATTGCCACCGAGAGACTGTGCTGGAATCTTTTAGCGCGATTTAATTCTTCGGTAAGCTTATCTCTGAAAAAGCCTATGTTATATAATTTTGTAAGCGGGTCAATTGAAGCCAAATCACGCATGATTGCCAGACTCAGAGTATTCTGTAATGCTGTAGATGCAATCCTGATAACAACACCAACAATATTTTTTTCCCTTTCGTCAAGGTTTTGTTCACGATTGAGGGCCATCACACCAAATAGCCTATTTTGATACACGAGCGGATAACAAACATCAGGAACATAAAATGGGTATGGTTCCTTGATTCTTAAAACCTCGGACTCATGGGCACTGAGGGGCATTCTTTTTTCGGCAGTTAAACCGACTCTGCCTTCTCCTACATCATAAACGAGTTTGGGAATCCAGTTTTCGTTAATCCCGTGATAGGCAACCAGATTGAGCCTTTTTTCCTTTTCATCCAGGAAAAAAAGTGAAACCATTGGAGCATTGAGATAACTGTTCAAAAATCCAACTATTTCTCGCGCAATCTCAACGGGTTCGAGCCTTGAAGTCAGTCGGATTATTGAAGAAAAGAGTAGATTATCCTGGGAGATAATTGCACGCAATTCATTTCGCAAGCTGATGTTTTCCTGTTTCTGTCGGTCTAATTCGTCTGTTAGAATCGCAATCTGGGAAAGAACTTCAGTTTTTTTCTGCATCCGCTGGACTATGACAACTATTACTATAACCAATCCTACGATCAAAAGCAAAGCCCCGGTAATTAGATATTCCATATTTCCAGTCCCTGATTATTATACACAAAATTTTCTAAAAATCAATACCTATAGTGCCTGAATCTTCTCCGTTTCTCTTTCTTTTTAGGTTAAATTAGAGGATAAAAGAAAGGATAACTCACTAACTTTTACGATTTTAAATTTATTGACTAAATTGTAAATTTAGATAAAATAATCAATGCGATTCTTCGGATTCCAATGGCATATAACTAACTATTGTAATCTCCGTTGTTATCATTGTTATCAGGATGACTTTTCACATAATGGAGAGCTTAAGTTTGAGGATAATAAGGAGATCATCTTTAAGATAGTTGATGAACTGAGTGAGGGAACCATAACGATAAATATAACCGGGGGCGAACCGCTTTTATATAAAGATATTTTTAAACTTTTAGATTTAATTCAAAATGTTAATAATATTAAAAGCTTCAATATAATTACCAATGGCTTATTATTAGATAAAAAAATGGCAGAAAAATTAAATAGTGCAAAAAAATTAAAGGAGATAAAGATTTCATTGGAAGGTGGCGATGCTGAATCTAATGATAAGATAAGGGGGAGAGGGGTCTTTGATAGAGTGCTTATGAATATTGAAAGTAGCCGATGTGTCTGCAGAAAAGAAATTGTGCTGATGTTTACCTTAGGAAGTTACAATTATATGCATTTAAACAGAATGCTTGACCTCGCAAGGAGTTTAAATATTGATGGTGTTATTGTTGAAAGATTCGTTCCTTGGGGAAGAGGGTTATTATTGAAGGACCATTATTTAAAGAAAGATGAATGGTACGCCGTGATTGATTATATTGTAAATTTTGTCAATCTTGATTATAGTCCGAGAGAATTATTACCATATAAGGCTTTTCATATATTTTTCAAAAATCCGATGGAATTAAAAGGTGCATTATGTAATCTTGGTGATGAATCAATGGCGTTGATGCCCAATGGTGATGTCTATCCTTGCCGTAGATTTCCCACAAAAATTGGCAATCTGCTAAAAGATAAATTTGATGAAATTTTGTTACGGTTAAGGATATTGAAATACAATATTTTGGAAAACCTAAATGGAAAGTGCCGGGATTGTCCGGTTGATGGGTGTTTTGGTTGTCGGGCACTCAGTTATGCCGTAAATAATGATTTTTATGCAGATGATCCCCAATGTTTTCTATAATCAGGAGGTTAAATGAATATAGGAATT
>JBDRWA010000121.1:0-6500 GCA_039802145.1 Caldifarciminota bacterium
TCATCAATCGTTATTTTCAATTCTTCAGCCAGTTTCTGCCTCTTTTCTGGTTCATTCGGCACAAACTCATGGAGCGGTGGGTCAAGGAGTCTTATTACTACTGGATAACCATCCATCGCCTCAAGCACACCTTTGACATCTTTCTTAACATACGGGAATAGTTCATCAAGTGCCTTACGCCTCTCTTCTTCAGTCTTTGATACGATCATCTTTCTCAATAAAAACAGGGGTTCATCAGAGCCTTTACCATAGAACATATGTTCGGTGCGCATTAATCCAATACCCTTTGCCCCAAAATTTCTCGCCCTCTGGGCATCCGCGGGTGTATCCGCATTTGCCCTTATTCCAAGTCTTTTTACTGAATCGCAGACTTTTAAAAATTCCTGGAGTAATACATTTTCTTCTGCAGATGCGAGCATTGGCAATTGTCCTTCATAAACATTGCCTTTCGTTCCATTTAATGTGAGCCAGTCACCTTCTTTAAAGACTTTATTATCAACCCTGAGGGTTTTCTCTTCATAATCTATCTGTAACGCGCCACAGCCAACGATACAGCACTTACCCCAGCCACGGGCAACGAGTGCTGCATGCGAGGTCATACCACCACGGGCAGTGAGAATCGCCTGTGCGGCACGCATTCCATCAACATCTTCAGGATTGGTTTCTTCACGGACGAGAATTACCTTCTTACCCTGTTTTGTCCATTCCACCGCATCTTTTGAGGTAAAGACAATCTGACCGGTTGCCCCACCGGGTCCGGCAGGCAAACCTTTGGCAAGCACCTTTGCATTCATCTCTGCCTTCGGGTCAACCATTGGATGGAGTAATTCATCAAGTTGTGAAGGGGTCACCCTCATCACCGCCTCTTCTTTTGTAATCAACCTTTCCTTTAACATATCCATTGCAATTTTTACCGCTGCTGGTCCGTTTCGCTTACCAACCCTGCACTGTAACATATATAATACGCCTTTCTCAATTGTGAATTCAATATCAAGCATATCACGATAATGGCGTTCAAGTTTTCTCTGGTATTGGTAAAGTTCTCTATAGACCGCAGGCATTGCCTTTTCCAATGAGACAAGGTCTTTGTTATGCTCGCTCTTTGAATATTCGTTTACTGGTGCAGGAGTCCTGATGCCGGCAACAACATCCTCTCCCTGGGCATTGATTAGATATTCTCCATAGAATTGGTTATCACCATTCCCTGGATTTCTTGTAAATCCGACCCCAGTTGCAGAATCCTCACCCATATTTCCAAAGACCATTGCCTGCACATTGCAGGCGGTTCCCCAGTCATCAGGAATTCCTTCAATCCTTCTATATGCCACTGCCCTTTTGCCATTCCAGGAAGCAAATACTGCCTTTATTCCACCCCATAGTTGTTCATTGTGGTCATCAGGAAATTCCTTTCCTAAAACTTCTTTGATTTTATTTTTGAATAATTTACACAGTTCTTTTAAATCATCTGCTGTGAGTTCGGTATCACTTTTATATCCCTTTTTCTTTTTCATCTCATCCATTATCTCTTCAAGTTGTCTTCTTATGCCTGAACTCTCGTCCTTTGGTTCTATTCCCGCTGCCTTCTCCATCACAACATCAGAATACATCATAATTAACCTGCGATAAGAGTCATAGGCAAATCTTTCATTTCCACCACTCTGTTTTATCAATCCCGGTATAGTCTTTTCAGTCAAGCCTATGTTCAATACCGTCTCCATCATTCCCGGCATTGATGCACGCGCTCCTGAACGCACCGAAATTAGAAGTGGATTATCAGGGTCACCAAATCTTCTGCCCATAATCGCTTCAATTCTTTTCATTGCCTTGTCCACTTCTTTTTTCAATGTCTTGGGCAGGGTTTTTTTATTTTTGTAATAATAATTGCAGACCTCGGTAGTTATCGTAAAACCAGGTGGAACCCTTATCCCAAGATTTGTCATTTCAGCAAGGTTTGCACCCTTGCCACCGAGTAAATTTTTATCTTTGGCTGAACCATCAGCCTTCTTTCCACCAAAATTATAAACCAATTTTTTCATTCTACTCCTTTCAATTCTTTATCAAATTTTTGATTGTATTTTCAAGCTCATTCCCCCGCTTTTCTTTCAATTCATAATTTACTTTAACAGCAGGTTTATTTAACTTCATAAACTTGCGCAAATCAACCGGTGTTGCAATTATGACCACATCCGCAGGTGTGTTATTAATGCTTTGCTCAAGTTCTTCCATCTGTAATTTTGAATACCCGAGTGCTGGTATTAAATTACCAATATGGGGATATTTTTCATAGGATTTCTTTATGGAGCCTACAGTATATTTTCTGGGATCAATAATTTTTTTTGATTTAAACATCTTAGCAGCAATTATTCCGGCGCCAAAACTCATCTCACCATGTGTGAGAGTCGGTCCATCTTCAATTACCAGAACGCGCTTATTCTTGATTAATGCGGGTTTATCTACAGTTATTGGCGAATAAGCCTCAATTATCTTAGCATTTTTATTTAATCTTTTAATATTTTTCTTCAATTTTTCAACATTTTCTTTCGGTGCTGAATCCACTTTATTGATTATAATCAAATCCGCCATTCTAACATTTGCTTCACCGGGGTGGTATGTTGATTCATTCCCCACTCTCAAAGGATCAACGACTACAATATGCAAATCAGGGTCAAAAAAAGGCAAATCATTATTCCCGCCATCCCACACAATCACATCTGAAATCTTTTCTGCAGCCTTAAGTATTTTAAAATAGTCCACCCCGGCAAAAACAGTATGCCCTCTTTTTATGTGTGGCTCATACTCTTCCCTTTCTTCAATTGTGCATTTATATTTATCAAGGTCCTCTAACTTGGAGAAACGCTGGACTTCTTGTTTTATAAGGTCTCCATATGGCATCGGATGTCTAACAACCGAAAATTTAACTTTATATTTGTTAAGTATTTCACATACCCTTCTTGTAGTTTGACTTTTGCCCGCACCGGTCCTCACCGCACAGACTGCAATAACTTTTTTGGTAGATTTTAGTATAGATGATTTCGGCCCAAGGAGCCAGAAATCTGCGCCTGCGGCAATGGCTTCTGAAGCCTTATTCATAACGTATTGATGTGAAATATCAGAATATGAAAACACAACAATATCAATATCAAATTTTTTAATCAATTTTGTTAAATCCTTTTCAGAATAGATAGGAATACCCGTAGAATAATATGGTCCGGCAAGGTCTGCCGGGTACTTCCTATCATCAATATTAGGAATTTGTGTTGCTGTAAAACAGATTACTTTATAATCCTTATTATTACGGAAAAAGGTATTAAAATTATGAAAATCCCTGCCAGCCGCGCCCATAATTAAAACCCTTCTCATTTGACCTCCTTAATTTTAAAGGTTGCTTAAATGTGAACCCATTGATTTAATGATTAACCTTTTTATTTATATCTCAAACACTAAAATCGCCCTTCTAAGAAGCAAAATCAGGAAATTAAAAAGGGCCTATAGTATGCTTAAACCTTGCTAATTATAACCAAAAATGGCAAAAAGTCAATGTCCAGAACTCCGGATAATTATTTAAAACTCAGTTACAATTTTCCACCGGAATAAAACATTTATAATCCAAAGGTTGCTGATTTACTTGTTATAAAAACCTTTCTACCCACCTAAATATGCTTCTTTTACCACTGGATTTTCACGCAAATCGCTACCCTTCCCCTCTATTGTAATTCTGCCGGTTTCAAGTACATAGGCATACTCACATATGGATAATGCCTTGTGGGCATTCTGCTCAACAAGAAGGATACTTGTCCCCTGGTCATTGATTTCCTGTATAATCTTGAATATTTCATTCACAAGAATTGGCGATAAGCCCATAGATGGTTCATCAAGCATTAAGAGCTTAGGTTTTGCCATCAATGCCCTTGCCATCGCCAGCATCTGTAATTCACCACCTGACAGTGTTCCCGCGGGTTGCGAAAGTCTTTCTTTTAACCTTGGAAATGATTTGAAGATTCTTTCCATAGTTTCATTTATTGTTCCTAAATTATTGATTAAATAGGCACCCATCCTCAAATTCTCATATACAGAAAGATTGGCAAATGGTTTCCTTCCTTCAGGAACATGCCCAATGCCAAGTTCAGCAATTTTATGTCCCACAAGGTTTGTTATATTTCTATCCTCAAAATATATTTCACCTGAATTTGCCTTTACCAATCCCGAAATCGTCTTCAGGGTAGTACTCTTACCCGCTCCATTTGCACCAATCAGGGCAACTATCTCACCCTGGCATACTTTAAATGATATATTTTGCAATGCCTGTATCGCACCGTAGGAAACACTCAGATTTTTGACCTCAAGGATTGGATTAGTTCTATTTAAATCCATTTCATTCCTTACCGAGATATGCCTCAATAACCTTCGGGTCGTTCTGAATCTCCTTTGGCGGCCCCTCTGCAATCTTTTCTCCAAAATCCATCACACTCACTCTCTGGCAAATGGACATGACAACCCTCATCTGATGTTCTATAAGAAGAATCGTGAGATTGAACCGTTCGTGAATGAAGTTTATTAAATCCATAAGATTGATTGTCTCCTGGGGATTCATTCCCGCAGCGGGCTCATCAAGCAAGAGCAAATCCGGATTTGTTGCAAGTGCCCGTACTATCTCCAGTTTCCTCTGCTCACCATAAGGTAAATTTTTCGCCAGTTCTTTTGCCCTTGATTGGAGGTTAAATATGGAAAGAATCCCATACGCCTTATCCTCAATGAGTTTTTCCTCTTCCTTAAATCTTCTATCCCTGAATATCGCTGAAAATATTCCATATTTGACATTCTTATGGCAGGCGATCTTAACATTGTCAATAACCGTGAGATTGTTAAATAATCTAATATTTTGAAATGTTCTCGCAACCCCCAGGTTAACAATTTCATAAGATTTTAAACCATTAATTTTTTTTCCTTTAAATAAAATATCACCTGAGTCTGGTTGGTAAATACCGGTGATAAGGTTGAAGACCGTAGTCTTCCCAGCACCATTCGGACCTATGAGACCAACAAGTTCATTTTTGTTTACATCAAGGTCAAAGTTTGAAACCGCTTTCAGCCCACCAAAATATTTGTTCAATCTATTAATGCGTAATATTGATTCTTGATTCATAAATTTTTATTGCCTTTCTCGATATAATTATTTTCCGGCTTGAGAAATTTGAACTCCATACCACTTCCTATACCCATCGGCTTTATCAACATTATTATTATTAAAACAAGGGGATATATTACAAGCCTCCAATCAAGTATCTGAGGAGGAAGAATAACCCTCAATCCTTCAAGAAGGAAAGTCCAGGAAATTGCAGCAACTATCGTGCCTGAAATACTGCCAAGACCACCAAGCACTACAATCAAAAGGACATCAATAGATTTCAAAAAATCAAAATTTGATGGATGGAGAAAAGAATATAAATGTGCATAAAGAACGCCTGCAACCCCAGCAAAGACGGAACCGAACACAAATCCCAATGTCTTATACTTGGTAGTATTCACACCGACACAGTCAGCAGCAATATCATCCTCTCTGATTGAAATACATGACCTACCAATATCAGAGAATACAAAGTTTCTAATTATGATAATTGCACCTATAAAAAAAACATATGTCAAAGGAAAAACAGTAAATTTTGGTATGCCGAGCATACCACGTGAACCCCCAAGTGCCGGGATTACTGAATCCGCATTATCAAATAATACCTTCACAATAATGCCAAAACCAAGGGTTGCAATACCCAAATAATCGGATTTCAATCTCAAAATGGGTAACCCAATTAAAAAGGAGACTATCATTACGATAATAATTGCTGCCGCAAGTCCGAGGATAAAAGATAAGTATCCCAGATGGTGCAAGGTTTTTGTAATGAAGGCAGAACAATAAGCACCGAGCCCATAAAATGCTGCATGTCCTAAGGAGAATTGTCCGGTATAACCATAGATAAGATTTAAACCGAGTGCAGAAATAGTAATGATACAGGAAAACTGGATAATCTGATTCCAGTAAGGATTTAAGATACCGAAAGATATTAATGCTGTTATCACGATGAAAATTGTAACAACGATTACTAAAGAAAATAATTTCCTATCCGAGATTATTCGGCTTCTAAATTTTTGACCGTTAACTTGCTTCGGGGACAGATATTTATCCATTATACCTTCTCGGTTTCATGTTTACCCAAAATACCACTTGGTTTAACTAAGAGTACGATAATAAGGATTGAGAATGCGAATGCATCGCGCATTGTAGAAGAGATATATGCGGAACACATTGTCTCAACCACACCCATAATCAATGCACCAATCATTGCGCCAGGGATTGAACCTATACCACCAAGGACAGCAGCAACAAAAGCCTTTAAACCTGGCATAATCCCCATAAATGGATGTATCTGTGGGTAGGCAATTCCATATAAGACACCCCCTGCACCCGCAAGTGCAGAGCCGATGCCAAAAGTTACAGAAATGATATA
>JBDRWA010000122.1:0-6491 GCA_039802145.1 Caldifarciminota bacterium
CGATACCGATAACCATTACGATAATCAACCCGCTCATCCGTCCGCTCATAATTCCGCGCCCTTAAATAACCAATAACCTCCGCCTTCATCGCACCCTCTAATAACTTCTTTAAACCCCTTAACACATACTCCTTAATCACTTCCTCAACATCATCCCGATACAACACCTTGACATCACTAAAAGTCTGATTAAGCTTAGCCTGTGAATAATTAAATGGATTCATAGGTGTATCCTCCTTTCAAGATTAAATGACCCATTTAATCTCTTTATCATAAGGAAGGATACACCTTTTTCTTTTAATTTCAAGAAAAATTTCCACACTTTTAAGTATATCACCCTGTCGTATTTTTGGCTTGACAAATTGTGCTTTTCATATAAAATAGAAATATGTTTATAAAATTGATATTGTTGTTCTGCATTAATGCGGAATCTTCTACTTATCGTATTGAACCAGGTGATGTTCTGGAAGTCGTTGTTCTCGGACAGGAGGAATTATCCAGAGATTTGCTGGTAATGCATAACGGCAATATCACATTCCCGCTGATCGGTGATATCCGTGTTGCTGGATTTACTACCAATGAAGTCGCTGATACAATTGCCAATCTTTTAAAAAGATATTTCGTTCAGCCTCTTGTTTCAGTGATTCTTAAAGGTCCCAGCATTTCTACGGTTGCAGTTTATGGCGAGGTGATCCGACCTGGGACTGTTAATTATCAAAGGGGTCTACGGATAAGTGATTATGTTGCACTCGCTGGTGGTCCCAGCGACCGGGCTAATCTAAAGAAAGTCAGAGTTGTGCGCAACACCGAGTCAGGGGTAAAGGTATATACGATTAATCTTGATAATATCTTAAAAAAAGGGATTGAAAAAGAAAATTTTGAACTCAAGGCAGGGGACTGGGTTTATATTGGTAGAAAATTTATGATTAACTGGGGTACGGTATTACAATTTGCAACGCTGACCCTGACTGCAGTGAACCTGTATGTTACGATTGAAAGGTTAAAATAATTATGAATAATTCTGAATTACCAGATTATTACCTTGAACAGGAGAAACCATTAAATCTGCAGGATTTATGGGTTAAGTTTTTGCGCAGACGCAGGTTATTCTTTATATTTGCGATACCAGTATTTTTAGGTATTCTTATTTTCAGACTTTCCCGACCATATACACCAATCTACTTATCAAGTTTTGACCTTGGTGTTGCTGAAAATCGTGCTGTAGAAGGATTTTTCACTGGTATGTCAGAAACCCCAACGGTCCAGATCGGCACGGTGACCCAGCGTCTTATCGCAAATCTTTTGAGTGTTAAAATTGCCGAAAAAGTTGTTGATACCCTTGGACTTTATGCCTTTTTTAAAAATGGTAATTCAGATATCAGGTTAAATGTTCAGTTAAAATCTAATTTTGAACAACCATTGGGACCGTATCAGTTGAAAATAATGGAAAACGGATTCAGTTTAAAACTGGATGGTGAAGTTTTTCAAAAAAATTATGGGGAATATATAAATCTTGGTCCCTTAGAATTTACAATTCCTCACGACCAAAATTTGATTAACGGGAAGACTTATTCACTTACATTTTATCCAAGAAGTAAGATGGCGCTTGCCCTTAGAAATTCAATATCGGTAAAAGTACTTGAGGCGGATAAAGTAGAGCGGGCAGGGGACCGTTCTGGTGTTCCAATTTCAGGGGAAGGGGCGGCAAAGAAAATGGTATCCGCGAAAACGATATTCCCGGGAATGAATATCATTGGTATTCTTCGGATTGAACTTTACTGGGGTGACAGGGAACAGGCACTACGCATAGCACGGGCATTGTCCGAGATACTTGTCAAAGAAAATATTCAAGAAAAAAGCCTCCAATATGTACAATCCAGAGAGTTTATAGAGTCCCAACTTGCGTTCTATCAGAAACGTTTAAATGAACTTGAGGAGCAGATAAAGAATTTCAAAGAGGTAAAAAAGATTGCTGACTTAAAGGCATCAACCCAGGCTTTGATAAATCAGGTATCTACGCTTGAATCAAGAAAGAATCAGTTAGAAATAGAAGAAAAGATTTTGACTGATATTAACAAATATCTATTGAGCGATACTCTCAAAGATGTGCCTCTCAATATTGCTACAACGATGATTTCAGACCAGGGCATTCAGCAGCTATATGCCCAGCTCGTTCAAGCCGATGCAGAATTGAAGGGAATTTTGAAAGAATATTCTACAAAACATCCCAAATATGCTGAAATTAAGGCAAAGTATGAAGGTTTTAAAGAACAATTAAAAGATGAGATTGCAAAGCGTGTTTCTACGATAAAGACCGATATCCAGGGTGTTACAAGCCAGATACGAAACCTACAGTTAAAACTTGAAAATATTCCATCTGATGAAATAAGTCTGGCAAGATTGGAAAGGGATAGAGAGACTGCCGAAAAATTGTATACTTTTTTCTCAGAAAAACTTGAAGAGACGAGGGTCCAGGAAGCAGGTGTTACTTCTGATATAAAACTTATTAATCCGCCTTTTGTCTCAGGTAGTCCGGTGAATCCGCGCCGTGCATTACTTAGTTTATTTTTATCTGTATTTTTTGCCTTTCTTGTTGGAACCGCAGTGGTGTTTATTGCAGAATATTTTGATAATACGGTAAAAGAGCCGGATACAATTAAAGAGAAACTTAATCTTTCAGTCTATGGAACGATACCGGGAATTTTGGAGAGCGATGATAAAAGAGCAAAGCCCGGTTTTAATATTGAATATTTAAAAAATGCAATACAAGCTTTTCTGGGGTTTAATAATTCGGGTCATAGAACCAGCAAGTTAAAAATTGTTTCTAACCGTTCCAGTGCTGAATTTGAGGCTTTCCGTAAACTTACTGTACATCTTGAATTTGCCCATCCTGAAAAGGAGTATAAAACAATTTACATAACCTCATCCGGACCTGAGGAGGGAAAGACATTTGTAACTTTGAATCTTGGCTATGTTTTTGCTACAAAGGGTAAGAAGGTTCTATTAATTGACACAGACTTCCGCAAGAAAAGGGGTAATCTTACCCATATTACAAGATTGAAAAAAGAAAGAGGAATATTTGATGTGCTAAAGGAAGAGGTAGAATTGGAAAATGTGATTGTACCTTTTAGTGATATAGCGCAATCAAACGGCGAAGATACAAAGACACAATTTGAATCAAAGGACAGTTTAACTCTGTTTTTATTGCCAATCGGGGATGTGCCTGCTAATCCTTTTATCTTTTTGGAGTCAGAAAAAATGCGCCAGCTACTTGAAAAATTAAAGACCCAATATGATTATATACTTGTTGATGGTCTGCCTATTCTTTTATTTGCGGATGCCACATATCTTGCGCGGTATTGTGATGGAGTTTTATTGACCACAATGTATAATAAAACTAACTTAAAAGAATTAGAAAACAGCAAAGAGATTTTGATTTCGGCGCGTGCTGATATAGTTGGAGTTGTTATCAACGGTGCGCCATTAAAATCTGGGAGTTATTATTACCATTATTATTACAAATATTATTCTAAATACTATAAAGATAATAAGTAGCTATATATAAGTTAATTTAATAACTTAGAAAAACTTGTTTGTAAGAAGGTTAAATAGAAAATAAAAGGAGGAGCTATGTCTCGTATATCTGTTTTATTTTTAGTCTTGATTTTTTGCTTTTTTGTCTCTTGTGCTATATTCACTTCTTCAGGCCTCGTGGAAGTTGGTTCCATCTATGGTTTTGTAAATGATGAAGAATATGAACCGCTTGAGGGGGTTGAAATATCTGTGGCGGGCGAGGGTGCAATGATTGCATATACAAACTCTGCAGGATATTATATACTTCAGGATTTACCACCAGGCGATTTAAATCTGATATTTACCCGTCCTGGATTTGAATCAAAGACGATTTCGTGTAAGGTAGAGGCAGGGAAAAAGATAGAACTTGATCAGATTCTAAAAAGGATTGGTACAAAAACCGGTAGTATCAAGGGGATAATCGCCGATTATTTGACAAACGAACCCCTCGTTGCTGAAGTGACAATAATGGAATTGAATCGCGCGGCAACCTCAGATAAGAATGGCTTTTTTGAATTTGAAAATGTCCCCGCTGGATTTTATCTATTAAAGGTACAGGCATTAAATTATGTTACATCCCAGACTGATATTAAGGTTGAACCGGGAAAATCTACAGACCAGATGATAAGAATATTTCGTGAAGGTTCAAGCATTATACTGCACGGTGTTGAATTTGAATTCAATAGTGCAAAATTAAAAATAGAGTCATATCCTGTGCTTGATGATGCAGCGAGAATATTAACGATGCATCCGGAAATTGATGTTGAAATTCAAGGGCATACAGATGATATTGGTTCAGATGCATACAATTTGAAATTATCTCAAAAAAGGGCAGAGGCGGTTCGTGATTATTTGATTGATAAACATATGATTGAACCGGTTCGTTTAATCCCTGTTGGATATGGTGAAAGAAGACCGATTGCCGATAATTCAACTGAAGAAGGGAGACAGAAAAACCGCCGGGTAGAATTTTTAATATTAAAAGAAAAAGAATGAATATGGAGGTATTATGAAAAATTTAATCTTAATGTTTCTACCAATTATGTTGTCAGCCCAGGTTGACACTGTGTGGGCAAGAAAATGGTCAAGTGCTGGAACATTATCAGACTGGGCTTATGCGATTGCAATTGATGATTCTGGTTTTATCTATGTCACCGGGACAACTGAAAATTCAGGAACGGGTAATGACTGGACAACAATAAAATACACACCATCCGGAGATACATTATGGGTGAGAAATTTTGTGAGCCCTGGTTCATATAATGAACGGGCAAGTTGCATTGCCCTTGGCACATCGGGCAATATTTATCTAACAGGTTATACAATGAGTTCAGGTGCAGGTGATTATCTTACCATAAAATACCGACCAAATGGTGATACCGCCTGGGTAAGAAGATACAATGGCACCGGGAATGGATATGATTTTGCCCATTGGATTTGCGTTGATAATCAGGAGAATGTCTATGTTACTGGCTACAGCAGGGGAGCATCTTATCAGGATGATATTGCTACCGTAAAATATGATTCAAATGGTAATCAGTTATGGGTTTCAAGAATTAATGGTTCTGGTAATTATAACGATAAAGGTCATAAGGTGATTGCTGATAATAATGGTTATGTCTATGTTGTCGGATATGTAAATCCATTTTCAAGTGGTACACGATATGATTATGCTACAATTAAATTGAATGCCCAGACTGGTGATACTGTCTGGGTAAGGACCTATAATGGACCAGCTGATAGTTCGGATATCGCCCGGGATATTGCAGTTGATTCTGCAGGTAATGTTTATGTTACGGGTTCGGTAAGATGGCTCGGCACATCAACTGATATATTAACAATAAAGTATGATAATTCAGGGAATTTGTTATGGACTGCCCGTTATAACAACCCTGATACAAGTGGTGCAGATGGTGGATACGGTATCAGGGTTGATAATGCAGGTAATGTATATGTTGTGGGGCAGAGCCAGGGATTGGGAACAGGTAGTGATGTTGTTTTGATAAAATATGATTCCGACGGCAATGAATTATGGGCAAGAAGATATGACGGACCTGCCCATAATTATGATACACCTTCTGATGAAGTGGGTGGCAAGTGTATTGCAATGGACCAATTGGGCAACATATTCATTGGTGGCACAAGCAGGAGTTTGACAGAATATAATGATTATGTAGCAATTATGTACGACTCTGATGGAAATCAAAGATGGGCAGCAATGTATGATTTTTCCGATTCATTGGACTATTGCCTTGCTATTGCTGTTCATCCGAATTCAGGGGATGTGGTAGTCACCGGAAGGACATTGAGTGCACCAAGTTATTATGACTGGGGCACGGTAAAATTTAAAAATCTTGTGGGAGTAAAAGAATATAAAACTAACCCAGCATCCCCATTGGTCTTTGAAATTATGCCAAATCCATTCAGAAAAAGCCTTGCGATTAAATTCCAAATCCCAAATCCCAATGACCAAACAAATTTTAAATCCCAAATTCCAAATGATTCCGCAATCCGCAATCCGAAATCCGAAATTCTATTAAGTATTTACGATGCTACTGGTCGTTTGGTCAAATCCTTTAATCTTGAACCCAGTATCAAGAATCAAGTATCAAGTATTACCTGGTTTCGTGACGATAATTTTGGTTTCAGAGTGCCACCAGGTGTTTATTTCCTGCAATTGCAAGTTGGTGATTACAGACAGATAGAAAAAGTTGTTTTAATTGAGTAGAGACTCAGTCCAGATATTAATATGAAATGTCCAAAATGCAGAAGACAGATTACAGAAAAAATCCAGTACTGTCCATATTGTAATTTTAAGTTAACCCAGAACTCTGTTGAAAAAACTGGCTTTGAATGGAAATCAGATTTTGAAATTTTGGGTATTCCTTTGATCCATATCGCAGTCGGTAGAGATGAGA
>JBDRWA010000123.1:0-6447 GCA_039802145.1 Caldifarciminota bacterium
TAGGCAACCTCCTTTTTCTCTCCACTTTTAAAAAGTGTGTTGGCATCTCGCCACAATGTATCTAACTTCGCCTTCAATTCATACTCAGCAGTATAAACCATACCTTCAAGAATTTTCTTTCTCTCCCAATCAAGAACCACTGCTGCTTCTTTCCAGGCCTTTATTGCCTCGTAGAGATTCCCATTGGCTCTCTTTTTGCCATCATATTTTTCTTTGCCATAGGCAATTTTGTTTTTGATTTCGCTTGCCAGATTTTCTATATCCAATCTTTTATACGCTTCCTCAATATCAACCAATTCACCAACAACCCTTTTTTCATCTTGTTTTTGGGGCGTAGTGGGTTCCTTTTTCTCCTGCGGCGGAGATGACAAAAGATAAATTACGCCAAGAACTACAATTACTGTGGGGATAACAATCATTATTGGCTTAATTTTTCTTTCTTTCTTCGCCTTGGGAGATGAAAAAACCTTACGACGTTCCGTCTCTTCAATCCGTTTTATCTTCGTCTCTTCCTCTGAAACTTCCGGTATTTTCTGCACTATTTCTTGTCTATCTTCTTTAATAACTGGTTTCCTGGTAAATTGAAACAGCAATTTAGTCAACCCCACCCTTATTTCATCTCCGTCATTTAGTATTATCTGGCTTATTTTTTTTCCATTGACAAATGTTCCATTTTTTGAGTGGTCGGTAATTACAAATTCACCATCCTTAAAAGTGATCGTGCAATGGCTACCAGAGACTGTGCTATCTTCAATCACAATATGATTTTGCCTGCCTCTGCCAATTTTGATAATCTCCTGGTTAAATTTGTATACCTGACCCGCGCTTACACCATCAGTTATTCTGAAGATAACTTCCATAATTAAAAGCCACCCATTTCTTTAAACTGAAAATACAGTGGTCCAAAGAGCATAATAAATGTTGCGGGGAAGATAAAGGCAATAAGAGGAAAGAGCATTTTGACCGGTGCCTGGCTCGCCAACTTCTCTGCCCTCTGGAACCTCTTTGCCCGCATCTCTTCTGCCTGAATTCTTAAAACAGGACCTAAACTCGCACCGGCTTCTTCAGATTGGATAATTGTTGATACGAAAGAAGAGATGTCCGGTATTTCAAGCTTATTTGCCATATCCCTCAGTGCCTCTTTTCTTGATTTACCGACCATAAGTTCTCTTAAGAATAACTTGAATTCAAAGATTAGTGGATTTGGTCTTGACTTTTCAATAACCTTTCTGACCGCACCAGCAAAGTCAAGGCCAGCCTCTACTGATAGAGTAAGTAAATCTAAAAAATTAGGCATTGCCCGCATAATGGCAAATTCTCTTTTTTTTACTGCATCTGCAAGTCTTAAATCCGGCATAAAGAAGCCAAGAACAATGCCAAGCAGAAAGACAATAATATCTTTATACGCAAAATAGTAAACAAATATCGCAAAGAGGATACCCGCTATGAGGGTTAATTCCTTTATTGCCAAAAAGTCATCGGGGGTTAATTCAAGTTGAAATCCTGCCTTCTCCATTTTCTTTTTATATCCTGCTTTTATTTCAGGAAGTTGAATCTTCGCATTATATTTTGCCAGGTATTTGATGAGCGGTCTAAAGATTCTATAGAGACCACCCGGAGTTCCTTCTTCCTTTTCCAGTTCAATCTTCTCTGGAAACAACTGAATTACCAGCAAGAAGATTGCAATGAAGAGAAGAATGTATATTAAAATTAACATTCACACCCCCAAAAAGATAATTATTTTAAATCCATTTTCCATATATTCCATTCACCTTTTTCACTACCACGCTGAGAAAGAAAATAAATAGAATGACCATCGGGTGACCATCGGGGACACACATCGTGGCCGGGATGGAAAGTAATTTGTGTCAGGTCAGTTCCATCAATATTAACAAGATATATATCTAAATTCGCAGGTGTATGCTCTGCCCCAGTACAAGAGACACAGGCTATTTTTTTGCCGTCGGGAGAAACACAAGGATTAGTGAAACTTCTTTCCTTAGAGCTGATAATCAAAAATTCCTGCCCGTTTTCCAGATTTACCAACCATAATTCTATAAATCCTGTTTCATTGTTAACCCGCTGTACTATTACTGACTTTCCATCGGGCGTAAACGAGGGAGCGCTACCCTCTGCATATTGAGTTAAGATCCCTTTTTCTAAATCATAGGTCCAAAGGTATTTCTTCTGATATTTTTCTTCTTCTATGTTATAAATACTTCTCTCAGTCTGAACAAAAAGCAGATATTTACCATCAGGTGAAAACACAGGATAAAGTTCGGGCAGGTTGCCGGTTGTTATCTGTCTGATAGCAGAACCGGCCTCTGCACCAATCATATATATGTTCCAGCTCCATTCTCTATATTCAGCGAAGGCAAGCCATTTGCCATCAGGTGAAAAAGAAACATCAATGACGTTATCCCTGAATGTTCTTTGAAGCGTAGCCTTTCCGCCTCTAAGGTCTTTTACAAATAGATTACCCTTATTGTTCTTCCAACCCATAAAGGCGATTTTAAGACCATCTTTAGAGATATCAAAGAATTCACGAGGTACCCATTCAATTTTATCATACATATTTATTGTTACTGGCCACCTGACTCCGTCTTCCTCATCAGTTATTTTTGTAAATTTAATTCCACCCTCTTGCGGAACTCTAATGAGACTGTACTGAATTACAGTCCCGCAACCATTGACTAACACCATGATGGTTACAAAAATGATTATTAACAAATTTTTCATTTTTACTCCTTTCATAATACAAATTGTGGAATTGTTACGGTCATTTTTGTCTGAATTTTGTGCGAAAAATCGCACCGCTACAAATTTAGCCATACTTCTGCCTTCAATATCTTCTTTTGCCCTTTTATGCCATCAATTGCCCTTTTTACTATTGTAGCCATCTTCTGCCTCTTTGAATCCTTTTTCTCCAATTTTTAGGCATTTAGGAATTTTGGATTTTTTCTTATTCATATCTCTATCGCCATTATCTTTCTAATGAAAAACCAGCCTAAAATCTCAAGAACGATTATCACACCTATCAATATCTGCCCAAGAGAAGTGGTAAACATTGGTCTGACCATTGTCGGGTCAATGAGATAGAGAATTCCAGCAAGTATCCAGGGGAGCAAGGTCATAATAACTCCCTGCATTCTGCCCTGGGCAGTCAAGGCATCAAGTTTACCCTTAATCCTGTTCCTTTCTCGTATAGTTGCAGCGATGTTCATAAATACTTCAGATAGAATTCCGCCTGTTTCCCGGGCAATATTCATCGCATTTATTACAATTTCCAAATCTTCAGAAGGAACTCTTTTGGTCATATTCGCTAGCGCTGTCTCCATAGGGGTTCCCAAACGATTCTCTTTCAGGGCAAGCCCAAATTCCTGGGAAATCGGTGGTCCCATTTCTTTTGTAACCATTTCAATCGCCTGAATCAAATTCATTCCTGCTTTTAATGAGTTTGCAATCAGAACAATACCATCCACTAATTGATTATCAAATTTTTTCCACCGCCTTGATTTTAAAAACCGGACATAGAATCTTGGGGCAAAGAAACCGAGCAATGCCCCAAGGGCTGCCATAAAGAGATTGAAACCGGTAACTAAAAAGAAAAAAAATGTTCCAAATGTTACACCCAGAACGGTCAAAATCCACAATTGCTCGGGTCTCAAACCCAAATATAATTCCTCAAGTTCTGCCTCTGCCTGTTTAAGGAACCTCTCCCGGTAAGTAAGAATAAATCTATAGATAAAAAAAGTGAAAGATGCAACAAATCCAAAGAAGGTGATATAAGCAATTATTCTAAGCATTGAACCCCCCGCGCTATTCATTCTCCTTATCTTTAAATAACTCAAGGTTAACCTTGATACCTCTTTCTTTTAACTCTTCAAAGAACTTTGGAATATTACCAGTTGCCTTGAAATAACCTTTTATCTTCCCACCGGTCTCAAAACCTTCTTGCTTGAAGATGAATATATCCTGTGTAGTAATAACATCGCCTTCCATTCCGGTAATTTCGGTAATATGTGTGACCTTTCTTGACCCATCAGCAAGACGGGCAGTTTGGACTATAAAATCAATCGCGGAAGCAATCTGTTCCCTTATTGCCCTTGAGGGCAGGTCCATTCCCGCCATCATTACCAAGGTTTCAAGTCTTTTTAGGGTGTCTCTTGGACTATTGGCATGAATGGTTGTGAGGGAACCATCGTGACCTGTATTCATTGCCTGTAGCATATCCAATGCTTCTCCACCACGACATTCACCAACGACAATTCTATCCGGTCTCATTCTCAATGTATTTCTAACCAGATCTCTTATTGATACTTCGCCCTTTCCTTCAATATTGGGGGGCCTTGCCTCCAGGGAAATTACATGTTCTTTATTCAACTTCAATTCTGCCGAATCTTCAACAGTGATTATTCTTTCATCATCAGGGATGAAGTTTGATAGGACATTCAAGAGGGTAGTTTTACCTGAACCTGTGCCTCCGGAGACCAGAATATTGGCACGGTATTTTACTGCGGTCTGGAGAAACTCTACCATTTTCTGATTTAAGGCACCAAAATTTATCAAATCATTTGCGGTTAATTTCTTTTTGGCAAATTTTCTGATCGTGAGTGTCGGACTTTTTATTGCCAATGGCGGGATTATTGCATGAACCCTTGAACCATCCTTTAATCGGGCATCAACATAAGGAGAGCTTTCATCTATTCTTCTACCCAAGGGCTGGATTATCCTCTGGATTATTGTCATTATATGTTCTTCATCAAAGAATCGTTTATTTGTCAAATATAATTTTCCTGCCCTTTCTACATAAATTTGATTCGGTGCATTGACCATAATTTCAGTAATTGTATCATCGGCGATAAATTCTTCCAATGGACCAAGACCGAGAATATCGTACAGGAGTTCTTTGACAAGAATATCTTTTGGGATTCCTATCGGAATTTCCAATTCTTTTTCTTTAAGAATCTGGATAACCGTTCCCTCTACTTTTTTTCGGAATTCTTCTTCTTCCATTTCTGCCAGATCCATTCTCCTTAAGTTCAATCTTTCAACAAGAGCACTGCTTATCTTCTTCTTTAACAAGAATAACATCTCCTCTTCTTTTTCAATTCTTTCTGGTGTAGGCGTTGCCTCTTCTTTTGGTGGTTTAGGTTTCTCTTCGTCTTTTAGGGTAATAAGAAAAGAACCAATCTTTATGACATCGCCCTTTTCAAAAAATACCTTTTTCTCAGGTTCAATCTTTTTATCATTCAAGAAGGTGAAATTGGTGCTGTTCAAATCCTTTACATAAATTTTCCCATCAGAAATTCCAATTTCGCAGTGCCTCCTTGAAATGTCGTTGTCCATAAGTGGAACTGTACAATTAGCTGCTCTGCCCAATATGATTGGTGGATTTTCTATGGCAAAAATTTTCTCTTCGTTATTGCGTGTATCTTTAATGACTAAATTTATCATAATATTCGAATTACACTAATAACAGCGAATTTGCCGAATATCAGGCTTTTAACCATTCAAACATTCCACTATCTAACCATTCAATAATTATGTTCCAGCTTCCAAACCTCAACCCAGTAACCTTCTTTACTTAATATCTTCACTCTTTATCTGCTTAAAATCATCGTAATCAAGTGTGCTTGGTGCGTAAGGTGTAACCATAATCAAAATTTCTTTATCAATCTTCTGAGAAGATGTCCCAAAACGAGGAATCAAACAACCTGCCTTAGTTGATGAACTTGTAATGGTGTTAAATAGTCCACCAATTATAACCGATTTTTTATTCTCCACAGAAACCTGAATATCAGCACTTCGAGAATTGATGCTGGGACCGAATGTTGTAGTCGTAGGTTCAGAAGATTCAATGTGCATATCCATAAAAATTTCTCCACCCTGTTTTCTTTCAGGAGTGACCTCTAACTTTAACCCGTATTTTTTCCACTCAACTCCTACTCCTGCATTACCAATAGTTTGATAAGGAACTTCACCACCCGAAACAATTGTTGCCTTTTTGCCACTTATCGTCACTACCCTTGTTTTTCCCACAACCTTTGCTTTTTTAGATTCAATAAGGGTAGAAAGAACATCGGCAATTGAAGTTGAGGCTGACCAGGTGAGGGTGGTTGAGACATCTGGACCTTGTTCTATAGTTCCTGAGAGGGTAGCCTTGCCTGTAATCCCTTCCAATAAATTTACAGATGTCATATCCCTTGATTCAACCTCAACAATCGTAGCAAAGATTTCAATAGGCAAGTCGGCAGATGTTACCATATTGATAACATCGGGATAGAGAGAAATAATTTTATTAAAGATAATTCTGTCGGTATCAGACCGCAATGTTCCTTCAACAATCACTTTGTTTCCGGCGGTTCTAATCCGAACACCTTCAATATCCCTTAATAATTCGGTTAATTCTTCTTTAACTTTTTGAGTGGCGTAGACAACCACTTC
>JBDRWA010000124.1:0-6438 GCA_039802145.1 Caldifarciminota bacterium
GTGATAATAATTTATTGCGCCCTGATGGTCATTCATCTTACCACAGATTGTGCCTAATCGGTTATAAACTTCAGAAGTCCTCTTATCCTCAGCAATTTCCATTAAAATCTCTTTTGCCATTTTCAAATCACCCAGCCCTTCGTAGAGAATGGAGATTGTTTGATAGAGGTCAAGATTATCCGGATGGTAATTTAAAGCCCTTTTATAAGTCTCAATTGCACTCTTTAAGTCGCCCTTGCCGATATACCCTACGCCTAAAATAGAATGCAAATCAAGATTATCAGGGGCAACCTGCAAACCCATTCTGGCGTATTCAATCCCCTTGTCAATCTTCTGGATTTTATAGTGAGCATTGGCAAGGGCATAATAAATCTCACTCGCGGTGGAATCCAGCGCCAATGCCATTTTGTAGTATTCAATTGCTCCAGCAACATCATTTGCCAGTTCTTTCTGACACCCAATACTGAAAAGTTCATAGGGTGTCTCAAATAGTACTATGAATGAAAGAATACTATAAATTGCCATAGTCTGTCAGGACTCCTTATGGGGTCATTATTGAAGAGATTATAGATTAGTCCAACCCCAAGACGATTACAGGAATTGCTTTTATAGTAAAATAATAACTTAAAGAGATGTTGCTGATACCAGAGTGATTCACCCCGGGCAATTAAAAATTCCGGAACGAAGTCACCACCGAAACTACCCGTATTAAAGAAATTTATCCGTCCCTGCAGGGCAAAATCATAATTGTAGTCTGCCCCGGCATTTATATCCCATCCATGATACTGCCAGTGGGCATAGTATGTGTAATATAAACTCAACAAGAGACGACGGAATGTCTTTACACTCCTTGAATAATGAAAATCAACGCTGCCGATCTGAAATCTAAAACGGTTGAATATCGGCTTCTGTGTGGAAAGGGAATCAATATTGTGGAAACAATCATGGATATAACAAAGACGGATAAAGACCGGATTAAATAGATAGTCAAAGCCACCCGCAATGTAATAATGGACATATCTTGGGTCAAACAACACACCATCACCACCCTTTACCTCAAGGTCATCCTGATAATTTAGAAAAAATAGAAAGTTATTGTATTCAATAAATGTGCCGGACAAACTAACTGATGAATCCATGTAGTATCTTGATAGCGCAGCCGTCAGATAACGACCGAAATGAGCATAACAGTGGAGCTCAAGGGGAAATTTTAAGGCTAAGATAAGATTTAAAAAAAGAAGAGACATACCAATCTCAACATAAATCAGCGCAGAGGTCCGAGCCCTGCAACCCTTCAATCCTAAATGTATAAAATTTGCCACATATTAATTTTGAATTATTAATTACAATCTGGGGATCTATCTCCGGTGCCAGAAATTCAGTATGGCCTAAATAATTGCCATTTTTCGAATGCACAAGCGTCTTGTAGATGCCACCGATATACCTCTTCAAATGGGAACTTACAAGTCTCCTTTGAATCTTTACAATCTCTTTATATCTTCGTCTAATAACCTCTTTCGGCAACTGTTTAAGTGATGCTGCGGCAGTCTCTGGTTCACATGAGTAGGAAAAGACCCCAAACCAGTCAAAGTATGATTCCTTTAAGAATTCCTTCAGTTCATAAAATTCCTGGTCAGTCTCACCGGGAAAACCGACCATTACCGTTGTCCGTAATACCATATTTTTGATGCTCTTCAATCTTTTGATTAGTGATTCAATCTCAAGGCGGCTGATACCCCGATTCATTCGTTCGAGAATCCGATCATTGATATGCTGAATTGGCAGGTCAAGGTATTTACAGACTTTTGGGTTATTTGCTATCTCGCTGATAATCTCATCGGTCATGCCCTTGGGATGGGCGTACATAATTCTAATCCATTCTATATCCGGTATCTTTGAGATTTCTCTGATAAGTGGAACAAACATCACCCTTTTATAAAGGTCCAGTCCATATCTGGTGGTATCCTGGGCAATTAGAATAATCTCTCTAATTCCTAATTTTGCCAGTTCCCGTGCCTCATTTATCAGCTCATTAAATTCAACACTTTTATATTCACCTTTAATCATTGGAATTGTGCAATAACTGCAGTGATTTGAACAACCATCCGCAATTTTGAGATAAGAAAATCCAGAAGTCGAAAGAATCCGCGTATCAGGGATATTCTTGCGATTCGTAATAGTCCTGAATAATTCATCGGTTTGGGTTAATGAAAACCAGCCTGCTACGCCTTTAAATTTGCGGGAAAGAACTTGCTTCATGCGATTCACTGCACAACCCAGAACATAGACCTTCTTGCCATTGGCAAATCTAAGTACCCTGGTAATTTCCCTGGTGGTTTCTTTTATCGCCGGCGCAATGAAGCCGCAGGTATTGATGATAACCACATCACTCTGGACAAAAGAAGACACAACCACTCTCTTCGTGGCTAACAATCTGCCTATCAATTTTTCCGAGTCAACGAGGTTCTTCGGACAGCCGAGGGAGATAAAATGAATTCTAATCAATTCTTATCAACTTCACACATGCCGAGGCGACTATTGATTCGCTATTTCGGTCTTTTAATTCTGCCCCGGCCTTAACCAACCTATTTCGTGCCTCAATTACCCAACCTCTGGCAATGTATTCCTGTCCAATGTACATCGGCTTTTTTATCCGAACATTCAATTCACAAGTTGCCGATTTATATCCACTTTTATATGCTGCCCAGACCGCCATCTCATCAAGAATTGTAGCAATAATCCCACCGTGGGCAATAGCGGAATAACCCTGATAATCAGAAGGTAATCTAATGATTGATATTACTCCATCAGCCGTCTCGGTGATTTTTAATTTCAAGCCCTTCTCGTTTTCACCACCACAGGCAAAGCATTTATTATCCATTAAAAATTTACTGCTCAATTATCTCCGTTCCTTTTGGTGGATTGAATTTAAAGATTTTTTTTGAGATTTTTTTGTTTAACTGAATATTCTTGAAGATGAATTTATTTTCCGAACCGGTATCATCAATGACCGTAATCCCTATTATCCGGAATTTTTCTTTGTTAACTACAACAACTATCTTCTCATAAATTTCGGTTTCTTCCTTTGGTGTCAGTAAGATCTCATAGTCTTTATTTATCCTTAACTCGGCATTAAAACGTTCATTGTAATCCTTTAAAAAGAGGTCAGGATTTACCGCAAATGGAATCTGGGAGCCAAGATGTTGTCTGATTGCCCTTTTTTTATCTGGAAAATATACCCACAGGGATACGCTATCACCCACATAAATCTGATTTGGATTTTTTATTTCCATCCGGAAAAAATTGGGTTTTAGAAAATAGATTTTGCCCTCAAAGCTCTGACAGGTCTCGGATGTCTTCTCACAAAACACTTGGGTGAATTCTACATAGAAACTCTTCAGATTCTGGTAGTTCTGAATAGTCTTATCCACAACCTCGGCAAGTTCGATCGCCCAAATTGGTGCCACCCAGAAAAATGCAGATATAATAAAGAACTTACTTCTAAACGATAGATTCTCCATCGGACTCCCTTTCATTTCAATTTTACATAAAAAAGGGAGAATGTCAACTATGGATTAAAATGAATACATCCCTCGTTTTGCCCGAATAAATTAGAATTTCGTGCTTCGGTTTTAGTATCTGTATTGAAATTTTTCAAATGCCTATACAACACTTTAGTGGCTTAAAATCAAAATTTTGACCGTAGTCTTTACAATATTTATTTTTTGAATATAATTCTTTAATATGGAAATTGCCATCCGAATTGAAGATTTACATCGTTCATTCAAAGTTCATTTCTGGGAAAAGAAAAAGGACATATTAAAGGGAATTACTTTTGATGTCTACAAAGGTGAGGTCTTTGGATTCCTTGGTCCAAATGGTGCTGGAAAGACTACGACCATAAAGACGATTACCGGATTGATAAAACCCGACCGGGGTAAGATTGAAGTCTTCGGACACCCTCCTTATTCACTTGAAGCCAAAAAAAGGATTGGTTTTTTACCCGAATCCCCATATTTTTATGAGCATTTAAGCGGATATGAGTTTTTGAAAATCCATTCTATGTTGTGCAATGAAAAGATGAATAGAAATAGACTTCTGGAACTTATTGACCGGGTTGGATTGAAAAAGGCGGCTGATTTACCTTTGCGCAAGTATTCACGAGGAATGCTCCAGCGGATTGGTATTGCCCAGGCACTTGTTGGTGAACCCGATTTATTGATTTTTGATGAACCATTGACTGGACTTGACCCAATTGGCAGGAAGGAGATAAAAAGTTTGATATTAAAATTAAAAATGGAAGGAAAGACGGTATTTTTCTCCTCGCACATACTTCCCGATGCCGAGGCGGTCTGTGATAGGATTGGAATAATAATAGATGGTAGGATTATGCAGATAGGTACACTTGATGACCTTCTAAAAAAAGAAACAAGGACTGATGAAATATCTCTTGAGGACTGGTTCTTTGAGCAGGTAATGGGTAGCCAAGAATAGTATGAATAGAATCAGCGCAGTTCTGGAAAACACATTCAAAGAGGCACTCCGACAGCGAATAATGATTTTGCTCATAATCTTCAGTGTCCTTCTTATTATTATCTCTATGTTTCTTGAGCCTTTTGCCCTCGGTGAATCGCCGAAATTGCTAAGGGATTTCGGAATGGCGGTTGCGTCTCTATTTGGTATTCTTGTTGTTATCATTATTGGCTCCACTTTGATCCATAAAGATATTGAAAAGAGGACAATCTATACAGTAATTGCCAAACCCGTGAAGAGGAGTGAAATCATAATTGGCAAATTCCTTGGACTTTTTCTCTTGATTGCAATATTAGAAGGCGCAATGGCTTTAATCCATCAATTTGTTCTTCTTATCTACGAGGGGAAGTTTGACATTCCAATATTGATTAATCTACCATTTTCCCTTATTGAAATTGCGGTGCTTTTAGGAATTCTTTTACTCTTTTCGTCTTTTTCTTCAACAACAATGACCTCAATAATGGGTGTGATATTTTATGTAATCGGCCATGCGAGCCCGGATTTGAAACTCTTTGCGGATACAGTTAAAGTGCCGGCAATAAAATATCTTGCCTATGGATTCTATTATATCCTGCCCAATCTTGAAAATTTTAACCTTCGGTTAGAACTTGTCCATAAACTGCCTATATTCTCTGACCAGGTGTTATTCTCAATTTGCTACGGATTGATTTACACGATTTTTTTGCTCTATCTGTCAGTATTGATTTTTGAACAAAGGGAATTTAAATGATACAAATCATTCTTCCAATTGTCCGCCGTACTTTTTGCCATTCCGAACTTACAACTGCCTGTTGCGTCCAACTTACAATTGTCAGTCACTCCGAACTAACACCTACTTGTCATCCTGAACCTACAACTCCTTATCATTCCGGATCTACAACTACCTGTCATTCCGAACTCGTTTCGGAATCTAAAAAAATACAGAACCAACCTTTTATACAAAATAAGATGCTGAAACAAGTTCAGCATGACAGTCCCGAGTGTCTGTGTCACCCTGAACTTGGTTCAGGGTCTCATAACATTATGTTTGCAAGACCATTTCGGAATTGTAAAAGAACATTATTTAAATCCTGTTTGGCAATAATGTGAAATGACTAAACAATACTATGTTTACGTTTTAACGAATAAAAGGAATAGTGTGCTCTATATAGGAGTTACTGATAATCTCGCGCGACGGATATACGAACATAAAAATAAATTAATTAATGGTTTTACTAAGAAGTACAATCTTACAAAGTTAGTATATTATGAGGTTACAAATGATGTATACGAAGCTATAAAAAGAGAAAAGCAATTGAAAAACTGGCACCGAGATTGGAAGATAAATCTCATTACACAAAATAATAAAGAATGGAAGGACCTGAGTGAGGAGCTCCTTAACGATGAATAATGAAATGCTGAAACAAGTTCAGCCTGACTAAAAAAATGGACTGTCATCCTGAACTGGTTATGGCAAAGATGGTCTTTCACCCTGGACTCGCTTCAGGGTCTATAAATGGGGTCTTCATATGATAAAGAATCTTATTTTTGTAATCCTTCTCCTTCTCCTTATTGTCAACTTTTCATATCGCATTGATTTAAAAAAGACCCACCATGAATTAATCGGCGAGTTGATGTATTTCCCTTCGGGTTTTGCGGTGAAGGCACTTTCTTTAGGCTTTTATGTTCCCCTTGCAGATTTTGTCTGGTTGAGATTTATCCAGTATTATGGTGAGCACAGGATGACCGATGCGCGGTTCGATTTGATGTATCATATCTTGGACATCCTAACCACGCTTGACCCCTACTTTGTCCACGCCTATACCCTTGGTGCCCTTATGCTCACCCACGATGCAAATAGACCCGACCAGGCAAGGTTAATTTTGAGTAAAGGAATGCGTCAGGATGTAAACGAGTGGCGAATTC
>JBDRWA010000125.1:0-6338 GCA_039802145.1 Caldifarciminota bacterium
TAGGTAGAAGATAAGAGAGTGCCTTAAAAAACTGCACCCTTGATTTTGTTAGTGTCTCTCTTGATTCCAAATAAGTTGGACTCTGCCTTAAAGCAATTTCAATCGCATCCTGAAGCGATAATGTGTCAAACTGGGATATCAAAGTGATTATTACCCACATATAGTTTTAAATTATACACATCTTTGGCAAAAAATCAAGCAAATGGCTACTTGACAATTAACCTAATCCAACTATAATATTATGGAGGTATTTATGCTAAGATATTCTTTGGTAATATTAATGAGTGCGCTCCTCCTTGCCAACCCAATCTATGAAGTCATTATAAATGAATTTCAAGTCGCGCCTTCTGATTCTGAGAGAGTGGAATTGAGATATTTCAGAAGCGCAACAACCGATACTCTTTACACCGGTTATTACCCCCTCCAGAATGTGCAATTCTTGACCCCGGCTGGACAATCTTATATTGACACACCGATTTATCTTCCAGGGATGGGTTATACAGTCATAGATACCTCATTCCTCACCGGCAACTTTGCACTTCCTGATGAGTATGGTTTTCTTCAGGCTTTCGGTGGAAGTTTTATGGGATTGCGTGATTCACTTCCATATCCACAATATGTACCAACTCCACCGTTAAATTGTTCTGCGTCCAAGTTCCATTTTTATTATTGGGATATGGGCGGATACAACCTTTGTGCGGACTGGTATGTTGACTCCACGCCAACATTTGGCACAGATAATGATGACTATCCAGGATGTTCAATTAGTGGTTATGTTTATAGCTCAAGTGGTTCTCCAATCGCGGATGCCAGGGTTATAGCAACTGCCACTGGATACAGTTATATTATAAACACGCCACCATATTACAAATCCTGCACAACATATACCGCAATAGATGGTTCTTATCTGATTGATAGCCTCCTGCCCTGGTATTACCGGGTAAAAGTATTTGCCACTGGTTATCAGCCTGATTCACAATTAACAAATTGGGTATGCTGGAAAAATCCTTCTACAAATCTCAACTTCTATCTTCAGGTAGGAATTAAAGAATCTTTTGTTTTGAATTCTACCCCGAATATCGTTATCTTACCAAACCCTTTTTCTCATAACTTAGAAATTTTTACTTCGGTCCCGGTTTCACAGATTGATATATATGATGTCTCAGGCAACCGCATAATGGAATATAGAAATATTAACTCTCTGAAATATCTCAAACTTGATACCCGATCACTTCCAAGCGGCATCTATTTTATTCAGACTTCAGGAGCGATAATTAAGCGAGTAAAATTATAAAAAACAAGAGTAAGGCGACGGTCCCTCTAACGTCCTGGAGGTGTTTTTTTTTGCGTTTGTCATCGCAACTTTATTACCTTGGTCCGAATAGACCACCAAGCCTGATACCCAAAAAGGCTGACGCAATCCAGATTGCAAAAACAAGAATATATGCATTATCTTTCTTCATATTATTTGTAATACTTATTCCCATTGCAACGAGTATCATTTCCCAGATAATGAAGAAATCAAAACTTGACAATAATCTAAAGGCAAACGACTTAACAGGAAGATTGGGAATAAAAATGGCAAGAGAAGTGCTTACCTGTAAAGAATGTTTTAACATAATCAGAATCCATCTGAGTAAGTGTGCAGGAATTTTAATCAGGGCTGAATATGATACAACTGAGAAAACAAGTTTGTAAGAACCTTTACCACCTGCCATAGGTATAAATATGTTTAATAACAGAGCGAATATCAGCAAGATAATGCTTACTCTGATTATCGTTCCAATTATCGCCGAAACATATATAAAAGGGCCGGAAATAAATTTCATCGCCTGTTCTATCTGTTCTTCAGTCATATTCTGCTCTTTCATTACATCAATCTGCTGGGCAGTTATGAGCTCTTTTGTTGTTGAAATGCTTAATACGGAAATAATACACAACCCAAGCAATACTACAATCAAAGGTCTTATCCAATCCGGTTTTTCCTTTATACTCCTGAAAACCGTAGAAGGATTGATAAAAATATCAATAAAATTTTTCATAAAGGTATTCTACATAACGAAGTAATAAAGTCAATAATAAAAAATCCATACTTACTTCTTAATTCTTGATTGACAAAAAGAAGATTATAACTATAATTTAAAAGGATTAAAAACAGGCATCTATGCCTAATAACCAACAACGAGCTTTTAGCCGGGGTGGCGGAACTGGGAGACGCACCAGGTTCAGGACCTGGCGCTGGCAACAGCATAGGGGTTCAAATCCCCTCTCCGGCATTAGGATAAGAAATAAATACCTAAAAGTCTAAAATGCCTAAATACCTAAAATAATGGGAACCTTAAAGAAATTAATCTTCATTGGCTTGGTCATCTATGCAATCTTCTACATAGTTCAGTCTATTATCGTGATTTCGTATCCATACCAGGTTTCATATCCTGAAGGTTTTATTCTTAATCAAGCCCATCTTATAAGTAAAGGCAGGTCAATATATCAGACAATCAACGAATATCCATATGTTGTTGCTAATTATCCGCCTTTATATTGTTATCTTTGCGCAATCTTTGTCAAAATATTCGGTGTCTCTTTTATCCCGGGCAGAGCAATCACATTCTTTTCTGTGCTGGGCATTGCCTTTATGATTTATAAGATACTACGGGAATATGTTGAGCGCGAGCATGCAATAATAGGGAGTTTGCTATTTATCAGTTCCTCTTACATATTTAAAAATAGTCCATTTATGCGGGTTGATATGCTGGGTTTATTTTTTTGTTTTCTGGGCATATATCTTTTTATCTCTCAAAAAAGATTGCTCCTGCCCATTTTATTTTTCACTGCTGGTTTATACACCAAACAGACATTTTTTGCCGCACCCCTGGCAGTTGGATTATCGCTTTTGCAAGGTGATAGAAAAAGGGCGGTTAATTATATTATTGCCATCTGTCTGTCCTGGGGTCTCATTTTCTTGCTGATAAACCAGTTGACCCATGGTGAGTTCTTTCTGCATAACTTTGTATACAATCTCAACACCTTTCTATTCAAACAGGCAATAAAACAGTATGTCTGGGCATTGCAGAATCATGCAATATTAATCCTTTTTTCAATTATCTATATGATGTACTCTATTGCTGAAAAAAAATACTCATTGTTGCTCATCTATTTCGTCGTCTCGTGCATCATCGCCATATCGGTTGGCAAGATCGGAGCAAACATGAATTACTTTTTTGAAATGATTGCCCTGTCCTGTGTCCTGACTGGGTTATCTCTCGGAAGACTGCATAAGGAAATGAATGAAAAAGTGTACAACTATTTTTCTACAAGTGCAATTCTTGTCCAATTGATTCTCTTTTTACATATGCCATATTTGACTGAACCAAGTGCCACAAAGCTGCGTGGTGAAGATGTGCGAAAGGTTTGCAATCTCATTTCAAAAACCGAAGGGAATATTATCAGCGAAGATGCAGGGTTGCTCGTGTTAAACAACAAATCTGTTCTTTTTCAGCCATTTGAACTTACTCAACTTGCTAATCAAAAAATATGGAGCCAGGCAGTATTCATACATAATATAGAACTAAAACTTTTTTCACTGTTCGTCCTGAGTTTTGACTTAAACTGTCAGGTGGATGAAGAGCGGTTGACACCAGAAATGGTTCAGGCAATCAAAGAGAATTACTACCTAAAAGAGAGAATTGGTGCGTATTATTTATACTATCCAAAATTGGGAAATTGAATAGTTTCGTAAAACTGGGCAGATTTTTCTATCGGTATCGCAGTCTGATTGCCGTGTTGTTTTTTTTGTTACTCTTGATTTTGGGAAAACCAGTCTGCAACACTGTTTTACCACATATATTTATCATTTGCGGAATTGTAATCAGAGTTTGCGCTGCGGGATATATAGGTGAGAAATCAAGAGGTAAGGAGATAAGAACTGAGTACAGGATTGTAAATGGCCCTTATCGCATTTTGAAGCATCCGTTATACATTGGCAATTTTTTTCTTGTTCTGGGGACAATCTGCCTTTTCAATCCGCCAAACTGGTTAAAATTATGCCTAATACTCGCTTTTTTACTTGAATATTCAATTATAATCTTCGCTGAAGAAGAATATATGAAGGATTTGCCCGTGCACAATATAAAATTTTCAGTTACTAACCTCAAATCTGAGTTCTCAACTATCATTGTCCTGGCGGCAATTTATTTTCTGTATTTTTTAATCATCCTATAAAAAATCAAGAGGGCTAGGGTTAGCCCCCCACGTAGTGAGAAATACCCAGCCCCCTTGCCGGCAAGATATTACATAGTAAGGATTTTTTTAATAACCCTCCGCAAAAATTCTTCTGGAAGTTTTAAAAAAATATCAACGATTTCAGGTTCAAATTGCTTGCCTTTATAATTTTTAATCTCTTCTATTGTTTCCTCAAGACTTAATGCCTTTCGGTAGGGGCGGTCTGAAGTCATCGCTGAAAATGTATCACAAACTGCAAGAATCCTGGCACCAATCGGAATCTCTTTATCCTTCTTTCCTTCAGGATAACCAGTGCCATCCCATCGCTCGTGATGATAGAGTATCCAGGTCTCAATCTCTCTTAAGTCGCTAATTGGTCGTATTATCTCAACACTCTTTTCTGGATGTTTTTTCATTATTGCCCATTCATAATCATTGAGTGGAGCAGGTTTATTGAGAATACTTTCAGAGATAGCAATCTTTCCCACATCATGTAACAGACCAGCAAATTTAATCAACTCTAACTGCCTATTTGATAAATCTATATATTTACCTAACTCAAAAGCAAGTTCTGAAACCTGCAAAGAATGCCCTTTTGTATATGGGTCACGGATCTCAATTGCCCGAACAAGTGCAAGCACTGTATTTAGATTCATTTCTTTAATCCTGTCTAAACTGTTTATTTTTTCAAAGGCAACCACAAGTTGATTGGCAATTGCTTCAGAAAATTTGATTTCTTCTTTTGTGTATCTTTTTTTGCTATTAAAAAATAAGAAGAGTGCACCTATCGGTGTACCCCTGAGAATTAAGGGAATGCCAAAACAGGATGCAAAATTGTATTTACTCAAAAGTTGTGGGAAATTCTTTATATCATTAGTCTTGTTGGTAATTACACTGCTTTTCCTTTCCCTGATTACCTTCCAGAAAAATTCGCCATTTTCAATCATTCCTTTGTGGAATTCGTCATCTAAATTATAGTTTGCATAGTTATTGAAACCTGCTCCGTCTTTATTGATAATATATATCGCAAGGGCATTGCAATTCAAGAGCTCAATTATTGTTTTCTTTATTGAACTGATTATATTTGCTGGTGTCAAACTACTTATAATTATGCGGTCAATCTCCCAGATTCTCTTTATAAGGTTCAGATTTGTATCCATTTCCTTAAAGAATTTTGGCACGAGTAAAATACTAATAAATAACAAGCCTGATATAACAAAAGAAATAACAACCGAAATCTGTGGTCCGGGTGTCAGTCCAAAAAGACTTAAAACTCCGTTTAATGCCATTGATAGCATTGCGATGCCAAAAAAGAACCAAATAATACCGAACCGTTTCCTTGAATATATAAAAGAAAATATGCCCGAAACTATCTGGAGCAGTATTGAAATAAAAATAAGAGTATTATCCATTTATACTTCTCTCCGATTTACTTATCTCACACTCCTTTTATCATCAGAGGATATCGCGGGTAGAGGGTGTAAAACCCTCTACCCGCTCAATTTTTAGAATCTCCTTCGCCAGCCAAGTTCCTGGATGCTCATTATTCCATTGTAAAAGAGCCGAATCTTAGAGATTATGCCTGATTTATCAAAATTATTCAGTTTGAGGACAATCATTCTATCGTCTTTATAGGCTATCTCCCCGCGGTATCTTGAACCATCAATCATCTTGACTTCATATAAATGGACAGGTCCCATATAGACCCCTTCACCTATTAATCAATCGGCGGTGGCGGAGGCGGAGGTGGTTTTGGAATTCCCACCGTATCAGAATCTGCATAAGCCACTGCCGGACCTATAATATCAATGCTTGAACCTAAGACAGGGTTACTGTTCTGGTGCATACTCAATCCAAAGATTCCACCGAGCACCAGAAGGATTATGATATATGCTATTGCTTTTTTCATTTTGACTCCTTTTACTTTCTTACATAGCAATTTTCGTGCCAATAAAAAGTTTTGAAATTTCGGAAGAAAATTGATGGTCAAAAATCAAAAAGTGTGCAAATTTTGCACACTTTTTGAGCTTCTTGCGGATATGCAAAAATACGGCATTCTACAGCATATTAAGTGTGCAGAATCTGCACACATATTTGGGTTGCACACTTTATTCAGA
>JBDRWA010000126.1:0-6219 GCA_039802145.1 Caldifarciminota bacterium
TGGGTAAAAGAAATGGAGTGTATAAAAATGCAACTTGGTGAACCTGATGCATCAGGAAGAAGGAAACCCGTACCGATAGAGGGCTCCAATTTTATCACACCAGTTGATACAGTAATTTGCGCAATCGGTCAGAGTCCGAATCCGTTAATTCCCCAGACCACACCGGATTTGAAAGTTGCAAAATGGGGGAATATTGAGGTTGATAAGGCAACAATGAAGACATCAAAGCCCCGCTGCTGGGCAGGTGGTGATGTGGTGAGGGGTGGGGCAACCGTAATACTGGCAATGGGTGATGCCCGCATTGCTGCTCGGTCAATTGATGAATTTTTAAAAACCGGTATTTGGTAGTATATACAGCCTCCTATTCTCCTATAATTACTCCGTTTCTGCGGAAGATGATTATCATTGACTAAATATTATTGATATGTATAATAATCAAGGAGTTTAACGATGAAGAAATTTTTATCCATTTTAATATTTGGTATTATCATCGGAATAACCATTTATCTCATTGTCTCCATCCCGGAAAGACCAATTACCGAAAAAATTAAAGCTCAAAATCCCCAAATTATAAAAGAAATTTCAGAAGAATGGCTTGGTATTTTTATTCAAGGGCAAAGGGTTGGATATACCTTTACAAAGATTAAAAAACTTGAGGAGGGTTTAGAAATTGAAACTAACAGTCAAATGACTATAAATATGATGAATGAAATAACAACCCTTAAAACCCAGATATTTGCCACTGCCGACACCGATTATGCACTTACGGATTTCTCGCTTTTAATAAATACGAAAGGACACGAATCAAAGATAGAAGGTAATATAAAAAATAATAAACTCATACTTACTACATATTCTCAAGGTATAAAACAAACCCAGGTCAAAGAGATTAAAGAAAAACCTTATATTCCTGATGTAATAGATTTGATTGTACAAAAAAAGAACTTGGAGCCCGGCACCGAAATAACACTTCCTTATTTTGACCCCACAAGCCAATCAACGGGAAAGGCAAAAATAAAGGTCCATCCCGAAGAAAAGGTAATGGTTTTAAATAAAGAGACCCGAGGGAAAAAGATTGAAATAAATTTTATGGGCGTGGTTTCATATGTATGGCTTGATGAAAACAATAAGATAATAAAAAATGAGACCCCTAATCTATTTATGGAAATGATCCCCATGACCAAAGAAGAGGCACTTAAAGAAGTTAAACCCCAGGAGGCATTTGACCTGTTGAGTTTTTTCTCAATAAAACTATCCAAACCTTTACCAGAAGACAGAAAAATTTCTTTTGTAAAACTTAAACTAACAGGTATTTCAGTTGAAGGGTTGGACCTAAATGACGATTTTCAAAAAGTAGTTTCCGAAAACCCTTTGATTATAGAAATATCACTCGCTGACATTAATTCTTTAAAAGATTTGACAGTGCCAATTGCCGAATATAAGGAATTTCTATTGCCTTCGGCATATATTCAGTGTGAGCATCAAGATATTATCAAAGCAGCAAAAGAAATAGCTGGAAAAGAAAAATCTGCGCTTAATATAACAAAAAAGGTCACCAACGGAGTCTATAGAATGCTGAAAAAAGTCCCTACGCCTTCAATGCCCTCAGCAATTGATGTACTTAAGACAAAAGAAGGTGACTGTAATGAACATTCAATTCTCTTTACTGCGTTTTCAAGGGCTCTTGGGATACCAACAAAAGTTTATGTGGGTTTAGTAAACCTTCAAGGCGATGCATATTTCTATCATGCCTGGTCCGCAGTTTGGCTCGGCAAATGGGTGCCGGTTGACCCCACATTCAACCAATTTCCGGCTGATGTTTATCATTTAAAATTAAAAGAAGGCGAGATATCAGACTGGGCTGAAGTAATGAGGGTCGTGGGCAAACTCAAAATTGAGGTATTAGAGTATCGTTAATGGAAAGCCTTATTATAAAAAATCTTTCCAAAAATTTTGACGGCGTCTGGGCAGTGAAAAACTTAAGTCTCCAATTGAATAAAGGCGAAATCTTTGTTTTACTCGGACCGAATGGCGCGGGGAAAACCACGACCTTAAAACTAATTGCTGGGCTCCTCCATCCTGATTCCGGCGAAATCACATTGAATGGTATTGATTTAAAAAAAGAGCCAATAAAATATAAATCCTTGCTCGGCTATGTTCCGGACGAGCCATTTATTTACAATAAGTTGACCGGTAGAGAGTTTATAAATTTTGTTACCGGACTCTTTGGTATAAATAAAGAAGAATATGAAAAAAGGCTTTCATTCCTGATAGAGAAATTTGAAATTGGAAATTGGATTGATGAACCTGCAGAAAAATATTCGCATGGAATGAAACAGAAAATCATAATGTGTCAATTATTAATCCACGAACCCGAACTGATATTAATTGATGAACCACTGGTTGGGCTTGACCCTAAGATGAGTAAGATTGTTAGAGAAACATTCGTTGAACTTGCTCACAATGGGAGAACCCTACTTGTATCAACACACACACTTTCCTTCGCCCAGCAGATCGCAAATCGTATAGGAATAATAAATAAAGGTGAACTAAAATTTGTAGGAACACCCGAAGAACTTGCTAAAGTCTCCGGTAGAAGCGATATTGAAGAAATCTATTTAAAACTTACTGAAGAATTGTGAAAACACTCCTTTCATTATTCTGCATTCATCTCCGTCTCATTTTTAAATATTTTACACCGGGAGAACACAAACTACCGCGTATTACATTTTTTATTATTATGCTGCTATTTCTCTCCAGTGGATATTATATCTTCTTTCGTATTTTTAAATATCTTAATACAGTGGAAGTCATCGGTCCGTCAATTATGGCACGGACGATTGAAATGATTTTCTTTGTATTTTTTATAATGCTTCTATTCAGCAATATCATAAGTTCATTTTCTACATTCTACAATAACCAAGAATTGCACTTTCTATTCTCCCTGCCTGTTTTACCCACAACCATCTATCTTGCTAAATTATTTGAAAACGCACTCTATGCCTCTTGGGCAACCCTGGCAATGGTGATACCTTTAATACTTGCTTATGGGATATCAAACAATGCACACTTCGTCTTTTATACGGTATCATTTTTAAGTTTTCTAATCTTTTTAATTATACCTGCAGCCTTATCATCTATAATTATATTTTTCTTTATTCGTCTATTTCCGCATCTGAAATCCAGACATATTATTTTTATCTCCCTTTCTTTCATTTTTTTATTAATAACTTTCTATATAAAAATAGGAAATCCTGAATTATTAAGAATTTTTGAAACTGAAAATGAACAGGAATTGCTTATGTTTGCAGCCAACCTCACAACGGTCGGCGGTATTTACGTTCCATCAACCTGGTTGAGTAACATTGTAAAAAACTCTGTCTCGCTAAGTAATATAGGCTGGAAATATATCTTACTTCTTGTCTTTGTAGCGCTCAGCTGCGTAATGTTTTCTTATTTAATCGCTGAATCTATTTATCATAAATCATTTCTACTCATTGCCGAACACAGTGGTAAATCAAGCAAGAAAAAATCGCTTTTAACTGGATTCCAGAAAAATCCAATCCGCACATTTTTATTTAAAGATATCATCCTTTTTTTGCGTGAACCAGTCCAGTGGGTTCAGCTTTCAATCTTCATTATTTTACTAATAGTCTATATCTTTTCTTTACGCCGGACACCAATATATTTTGGCTTCTCCCTCTGGCGTACGGTAATTGCCTTTGCAAATTTCTCTTACGTTAGCTTTGTTATTGCCACCTTAGGTGTAAGATTCATCTTTCCTGCAATGAGTTTGGAAAAACAGGGGATATGGGTAATTAAAACTTCGCCCTTCAGTCTGACCAGAGTGGTCCTGACAAAGTATGTCTTTTATAGCTTGCTGGGTATCATATTAATGGAATCCTTGCTCTTCTTCGCAAACTTTTTTATAAAAACTGAACCCATAATATTTTACTTTTCACTTTTTATCGGGCTATTCGTTGCTTTGTCATTGATTTCAATAAATCTCGGAATGGGCTGTGTCTTCCCCCAATTTAACGAAGATAATCCATCAAAAATTGCCTCGGGTAGCGGGGGCATTATTTCAGCATTAATAAGCATTGCATATATTACAATAGTAATAATCATCTTCTCCGCTCCGGTTCACAACTATTTAACAAGCCACTATTTTGGAAGAAACCTGAATTTGAAAATAATAGCAATATCTTTTATTGCATTCATTATTTTAAATTTTATTACTATTTACCTACCAATGAGATTGGGCATAACATCAATGAACAAAAGGGACTTTTAATACCCTAAATCTTTTTTAAATAATTGATAACCTTTTCAATCTGTTCATCAGGTGTTGAGGCACCTGCGGTAACACCCACGCTCTTTACACCTTTAAACCATTGGGTTTTTATGTCCTTAACTGATTCTATGTGATATGATGGTTTTATACTTTTACATATCTGATATAATCTTGTCGTATTAGCACTGTTCTTCCCACCGATCACCAGCATCATATCAACTTTTTTGGCAATTGAAAGTGCCTCCGCAATCCTCAGTATTGTCTCATCACATATTGTATTATAAATCTTCATTTCAATAACCTTTGGTAATAAATTTTTTACGGCATTGTAAAAATGTTCAAAATCAAGAGTGGTCTGAGGAACAACTCCTATCTTCTTGTGCTTCAATTCAATATGATCCGAATATATCGCAGAATTCTTTCCCGCATAACCAAGGAGTCCTCTGACTTCAGGATGGTCTTTTTCACCTACAATGATAACAAAATATCCTGCCTCAACAAGTTTCTGAACATAATGTTGAGCACGACGCACTTTCGGACAGGTTGCATCAATAATATCAACGCCCCTCTTTTTTAATTTCGTCAACAGAGCAGGTCTTATGCCGTGCGAACGAATAATCACCGTAGGATTTTTTGTTTTGATATCATCAACATCTTCAGTTATACTTATTCCCTTTTTCTCAAGTTCAGCAACAAAATCTCTATTGTGTATCAAAGGTCCTAACGAATACACACATTCTTTTTTCTGAACCGCATCCATCGCCATTTTTATTGCCCTCTTTACACCAAAACAAAATCCGGAGTGTTTCGCACAATATATCTTCATTTTAAATTCTTGACCTCCTCTCTTATTTTATTTGAAAATTTTTCAAAATCCTCTTTTGAATTTTTATATCCATCAGGATAGATAGGCTTGCCATATATTATCTTCACATTATTCCAACGTATCATCAAACTTATCCAGTTTTTATTTGAATTTATTATTTTAACCGGCACAACAGGGATATTATAATTTATTGCGAGGAAACCAACACCCGGATTAAAAGGTAAGAGCACACCCTTTCTTGACCGCGTTCCTTCAGGAAATATAACAACAGGCTTGCCGGATTTGAGCAATTTTATCGCGGGCCTTATTCCCTGCCCGCCTTCAAGATTTATTGCATTATAGGTTTTAATAAGCCAAGTAAAAAATTTAGACAATACAAACAACCCTGGCTTGGCAAGAAAAAAAACCTCTCTAAATGCGGTATAGCCTATCAATGGTGGGTCTAAGAAAGAAAGGTGATTGCTCGCAAGAATCACCGGACCCTTTTTGGGAATTTTACCTTTGACCTCAACACCGGTAAGAAGAACAAATAATGGAAATGTCAAAAGCCATGAGATAAGCCATTTCAATCCCATAAGAAATTATATAACAAATCATTCAAAATGCAAGGGTGTTTTTTTATTGACTCCTTTCAGAATTTTAAAGAATGCTTTCTTTAGGTTCAATAAAATCCATGCGCAAAGCCTGTAGTGGCAGACCTTGGTCTGTAAATATTTAAAAGCCGAGTAAACTCGGCCACTACATTTTTATAATCAATTGGCAGTTTAAGAACTAAAAATAATTTTGAACAAAGGTGGAGAAAACTAAGGAATTCCATCTCTTGACTTTTCTTTTGTTTTCAATATTCTATATGAGTGATTGAGGTTAAAGAATGGCGAGTGGAAAGGGAGCGGATGGTCAAAGAGCAAATCATTGGAAGAGGTGTCAAGGATGAACGGGTTATTGATGCAATGCTCCGTGTTCCCCGCCATTTATTTGTTGATAAAACTTATTACCATCAGGCTTATAATGACTATCCGTTGCCGATTGGTAATGGTCAGACAATAAGTCAGCCTTATATGGTCGCGGTGATGACCGAATTGCTGGAATTGAAAGGGAA
>JBDRWA010000127.1:0-6201 GCA_039802145.1 Caldifarciminota bacterium
TTAAAATTCTCCTCATCAAAAAATTTTATCTCAATTTTCTGTAAAATCAAGGGGGATAATGAGAAAATCGTTTTGTCAGAATCCCGGTTGAAAAAGGCATCGTATTGTAGCCGGTTTTCAGACATAATTTCTTTAGCCAACTCAATCACCGCCATAAATTTGCTATTTTATTGACATGCGTTCCTAAATGGGTATAATTAACACCAATGAAAAGGCTCTTCTTTCCCCTCCAGACAAAGCTAATACTGAGTTTCTCTATGGTTATAGTTATCGGAATTTTTTTCTCCACTTTCACGGGAATCCAGATAATCGGTAATACCATTGTCGGTCAGGGTCAGGAAAAGGTGAAACTTGACCTCAATACCGCCAGGGAAGTTCTTGAAGGAGAGGGGAGAACAATAAAAAATATCGTCAGGCTAACTGCAAGTAGATATTTTGTTAAAGAGGCACTTATCAAAAAAAATCGTCCGTTTTTGTGGAAAGAATTAAACAAGGTAAAAACCGAAGAGAAATTGGATATATTAAATATAACTGATAATACTGGCTGTGTGATTTTGCGCGTTGAAAATCCAGAATCTTACAATGACTATCCCGAAAATGAGATATTAAAAAATGTACTGAAATCAAAAGAAAGTATTTATGGAGTAATGATAATATCTGAAGATGAATTGCAAAAAGAGAGCAAAATCCTTGCTGAGCGCGTGAAAATCAAGATTCTCCCAACACCAAGGGCAAAACCCCGCTACGATACACTGGAAACCTCGGGCCTGATAATCATAGCAGGTGCTCCTGTCTTTGATGACAATAACAACCTCATTGGTGTGGTTTATGGCGGCAGATTGTTAAATAGAAATTATGAAATAGTTGATAAAATAAAAGATATTGTTTACAAAGACGAAAGATTTAGAGGAAAAGAGATTGGAACCGCAACCATATTTTTGAAAGATTTACGAATAGCCACCAATGTGCGTGATATTTCAGGTGAAAGAGCAATCGGCACACGGGTATCAGAAGAGGTTTATGACCAGGTCCTTGTAAATGGTAATCCTTGGATTGGCAGGGCATTTGTAGTAAATGACTGGTTTATAACTGCATACGAGCCAATCCGAGATATCAATAATCAAATTGTTGGTATGCTGTATGTTGGTATGCTTGAGGCTCCTTATGTTTATTTAAAAAATCGAGTTGTTTCAATATTCATTCTTATTGCCATCTCAAGTATTATTGCCCTGGCGATTATCTCGTTCTTCACGGTAAAACGTATTACCAGACCGATAAAGGAATTATATCAATTAACAGAGAGGGTTTCAAAAGGCGACCTATCAGCCCGGGCAGAAATCAGTTCTGATGACGAAATCGGAGAGTTGATCAAATCATTCAACCAGATGGTAAAATCCCTTCAGAACGCTACTGAAGGTTATGTCAATCTGACCCGAACTCTTGAACAAAAAGTTCAGGAGAAGACAAAAGAATTGGAAAAGGCAATGGAACAATTGGTTCAAAATGAAAAGTTATCGGCCATTGGCAGGCTTGCGGCAGGTATTGCTCATGAAATCAATAACCCACTAACTGCCATTCTTATCAATAGTCATCTCATTAAAGAGAAAATAAAAGAAAATTCTAAATTAACTGAAAAGCTTGATATGATTATTGATGAGACCCAGCGCTGTGCAAAGATTGTAAGCGGGCTATTAGAATTTTCACGGCAGACACCGCCTGAGAAGAAACCCGTTTCAATAAATGAAATTATTAACAAAACCCTGATCCTTTTTGAGAGTGTTTTTCTCGCGAATAATATAAAATTAGAAATCACCCTGGATAAAAATCTGCCACTAATAATGGCTGATGAAAATAAAATTAAACAGGTCCTGACGAACATTCTATTAAATGCAATAGATGCAATGCCCGGTGGTGGCAATCTTAGAATTCGCTCTTTATCGTCAGATAATAAATTCATAGAAATTGATATTGAAGACACCGGTATAGGAATTCCGAAAGAAAACCTCGACCGCATTTTTGATCCATTCTTTACAACTAAAAAATCAAAGGGAACAGGACTCGGTCTTTCAATTAGTTATGGAATAGTCCAGCAACACGATGGAACAATTGAAGTTTTTAGCGAGATCAATAGGGGAACCATCGTTAAGGTGAAGTTACCCAAAAAGGAGGTACAATAATGAACAAAAAAATTAAAATTTTAGTCGTTGACGATGAAATAACTGTTTGTAAAAGTATTGCCAGTGCCCTTGAAGATTTTGATTATGAAGTCGATATGGCACTCAGTGGAGAAGAGGCAACAAATAAGCATAATCAAAATCCATACGACTTGATAATTGCGGATTTAATGATGCCTGATATTACCGGGATTGAATTATTGAAACGAATAAAAGCAAAGACACCCGATGTCCAGTTTATCCTGGTGACCGGTTATCCTTCAATCAAAACTGCAGTTGAGGCGATAAAATTTGGTGCATTTGACTATATACCAAAACCATTTACCCCGGACGAATTAAGAAGTATTGTAAGCCGTGCCCTTGAATTTTATACAAAAGAAAGACCTGTTCTGATGCCAATCCCTGTTGATTACTATTGTATTAGCGATAATTCATGGGCTAAGATTGAAAAGAATGGCGTGCGAATCGGTGCCCATGAGAAGTTAATTAAAGGTATCAAAGAAATTACAATGCTGGAACTTCCCGGTATTGGCGAAACGCGCTATCAAGGGGAGGCATGTGCAAGAATAAGTACAGCCAATAACCAGATATATCGTGTTTGGACCCCGGTTTCGGGCAAGGTGATTTCAGTGAATCAAGACTTACACAAGGATTATTCCAAACTTTTAACCAACCCTTATACCGAGGGATGGCTCATAAATGTCCAACCTATAAATTTGGAAATGGATTTAAAAAATTTAACACGATGTTAAATTGAACCAATCTTATCTCGAGCAATTAATTCAATCTGTTTACAAAATATTAAGCAAATATGACTGCTACGATGTTTACTTTTTAGATAGCAATGGAAAATGGCAGCAGGATCCACAAACCACGAGAGAAATAATCTCCAGTGAATTTTGGTTTCGTATCCGGTTATTGTCACAGGCACCAAGTGGTGATTCTCAAGTCCGGGTATTCTTTGAACCATTAATCACCAACCCGTATTTCCCCAAATTAATAAAAAAATTCAAAAATGGTAATGAATTTAATGCAACAATTGAAATATTGTATCATTTTATAGAATACGAAGCCTATAGACTTATTATCTCCAAATACATACCGGAATGGGACTATAAAGAAAAGAAGATACAAAAAGAATTTATCCAGAAAGCCGAAGATTTTAAAAAACACCTAGCTAATCTACTCCCCGAGCCTGAATTATCTGAATCTTTTTTCCATCTAATTGCAGAATATGAAAATAGCACCTTCTTCAAAATGATCTCTAAAATCGTGGCGGAAGAAATCAGGCTCAACGAAGAAAAAATTTTTATTAAAGAAAAACTTAAAGAAAATTCAAAAACCGCCTTTATTTACGAAAATTTGAACATCAATTTTGTTCCGGACACTGGTATATCAATAACCGAGCCCGGTGCCCTTGTCCGGCCTCTGGTAAAAAAATTAAAAGAAGGGATTTCATTGTCGTTGGGTGAGCAATATGAAATTATTTCTTTACTCGGGGCGTTAAAGGATACCCGGTGCGCCCGAACTCTATTCCACATTCTCAATAAAACAAAATTTGAAAATGCAAACCTTCTCTCGGCTATCATCTATGCCCTTGGCAATGTCGGATATAAAGGAATGGTAGAAAAATTGAAAGAAATTTTGGATATGCCTGACTACATTGAAATTTCCTCTTCCAATCATAAGCAATCCCTTTATGAGATCAAAGGCGAAGTTATATGGGCTTTAGGGAAATTGGGCATTGAGGGAAGGACTGCAATAGATGGAATGATTAAATTAAGAAATCACAAAGATAATTCTGTAAAGATTGCCCTTGCCTGGGCTCTGGGTATGATTGGAGAAAAAGAAAAAAATATTGAAGGAACTCTGGATCCGGAAATCCTCACAACCCTCATAGAATTCCTTAACGAAAGAGATAAAAAAATTTTTGAAGAAGCCCTGTACAGTCTAAAAAAAATAAACTTCTATGAAATTATTGAACGCCTGAATCTACATAATATTCCAGCGACGCCAATCCTTTCCCTTAAACCGAGCAGTATCGGACTTTATGAACTTTCTGAAACCATTTACCATCTGATGAGTCTTAAACAACCGGTTATTATGGCAGTCACCGGCGATTCGGGAACCGGTAAAACTTATTTCTGTGAGGCAATCAAAAATGGATTTGGCGATATAACAAAAGATGATATACTTTATCTGATGAGAGATAATCCTGCCCACCGAACAATTTTCAGCAAAATCATTGATCCGGAATTGGTCAAAGGATTTCTTGACCCGCAATACTATACTATGGAAACGATGGATGAAAGAAAACTCACACCTTCTGAGGCATTTGCTAATTTTATAAAGCAAAATACTCATAAGAAGTTGATAATCCTTGATGGCTGGCTGGATGATATTTATTTTTATCAGGTTTTAAAGGCATTTTATCTAAATAATTCTCTTGATTGTATAGTAAATTTCCGCACCACCTATTCTACAAGAAGAATTAACCTTGAGACGAGAGAGGGAATTCTGGAGCGAGTTAGGGATTGCCTCAGATTTGTTGAAAACCCGGCTATAGAAGAGACCGAATTTTACCGTAATGGCGATGTTTTCGTATATAATCTTGATAATTCTATTGGTTCCCGAGTGAGTAACGAAGAAATTAAAGAAGTCTTCAGCCGAAAAAAAGTTGGACAATGGGCGGATTATATACGCATTGGCAGGTTTGAAAAAGAAGCAGAAGAGATTTTAATAAAAAAAGAATCATTGAAGAGCAAAAATGAAAGCTTCACCGTTAAAATAGATAATAAAATCACCGTTGCAGAAAGGCAGGTGGATATCCAGACAGAACATTTTTCAAGGATTATCAATGATAACCTATCAGAAAAACCCAATTTATTACAAACAGTAAAACTTGAGAGAACTGCACCAACTACAATTTCACACTATAGCCCCGGAATGATTGCATATTCCAATGAAAATGGTATAGTCGGTATTCTTGCGGGTATGAATAACCAGAATTTTTATACCCGTGTGGAATTTAATAAAGTTTCAAAACATTGCCATTACAATGAATTGCTTTGCCTTGCTCATTCATCATCAATCAAGACAATTGACTTTAACAAGGATAAGGCATTAATCTTCACAATCCCAGCACCCCTGATAACAGCAATATCTTCGGACCGGAATAAAAATTTTGCTACCGGGCATAGCGATGGAACGATAAGATTGTGGGATTTTAAGAATAAAAATACTGCCTTATTATTGGGGCATAAATTCCCAATAATTGGTCTTTTCATAACAAAAGAAGGGATTATTATCTCAAGCAGTAAGGATGGCGAGTTGAGACTATGGAATTTTAAGGATGGAACGGTGAAAATATATAATGATTTAAGGTTTGCGACCGAACATATAAGTGTTTTTCAATTTTCGAACAAGATAATTTTACTTAAGGATGAAACATTCATTATACTGGATCATGATATGGACTGCATGGAATTAATAAAAATAAACGGCATAGATATAGTCACAGCGTTCTACCCTTATTATGATGGCAGGATATTTATCGGTCTGGTGAAAGACAATCGGTATGGACTTGCCGTCTTAGAAGATAAAACTTATAAAATAATTGGTTTTCAGGAAAGAAGGATAGAAAGCATACTTATAATGGGACCAAGAATAATCACTGCTGGTCGGGCAGGTTTGGATATCTGGGGAACTGAGGGTTATGTACAGGCGGAGATTGAAAAATTAAAGATATTAAAGGAATCCAAAAAACCGTTTTATTATCACAGTATGATATTTTGAAGGTTATGCTCGTTTTAAACAGGTGCGTTTGCTTTATTTTAACTAAAATCTCTTAATTGTTTTAGTTTATTACCGGTTTTCCTTCCCTCACAGAAACCACTTGATTACCTAATAAAATCGTGTATAATTTTTAAGCATAATATGGAAAAATATAGAATTCTTATAGTTGATGATGAAGCGATTGTGCGAAGTGCACTCAGTGACTGGCTTAATAATTTGGGCTATTTCACAA
>JBDRWA010000128.1:0-6153 GCA_039802145.1 Caldifarciminota bacterium
TGTTGTTGCTGGGTGGCGGGCTGTTACTCATCTGGGGAAACGGAAAACAAGGCAGGGGATAAGGCAGAAGACCTTGCCGCACAGATGCTTGCTACAACCCTGGGCGTACCTTTTGACCCGGATACAAGTTATGATGAAAGAAAAGAACTCTGGAAGATTTCAACCAAAATCGTAAAAACAATGAACATAACCCAGACGGCAATTGGTGATAAATATGGACTCTGGACAACGGTGATTGCTGCAGCAGTGCTTGTTCCATAAAATCAATTAAATGCTGTTATTACTTATCCTGAATTTTACCCTGCCTGGTGTATTAAGTCAGGGGGACTTTGTTTATTATTATGATGCCCGTTCACTGGGAGTTGGTGGAAATACTACTATCCTTGAAAATGGTCTCAATCCAGCAACAATTGGTTTAAGTGAAAAAATCCAGATAAATTTCAGTGGATTTTTATATGAAGGAACAGAAAAGAGGGGATTAAGGGTCTATGATTCATACGGAAATAACATTGGTATATCCACAGTTTCGGTGTGTCAGACTTCATTTTTAGACCTTGGACCGGCAAGTGTAATTGTGCCGATAAAATTTTTTAGTTTGGGTGTAAAACACTATCGTATGTATGATTTCAGATACTACTTCAACCAGACCTATCGTGATAATTTTTATCAGATTGTCAAGATTGTTGATAATAAATATACCGGGGCAGTCAACGCACTGGCGCCAATGGTTGGGGTTAGTTATAAAGGTGTGAGTATGGGTTTTGAAAGTGATTTTATTTATGGTGCGATAAATAACGAATTAAAAACAATATACCCTGCCGCCGAAGATTCAATTAAGCGTGATTCAAAAAGTCTATCAGGGACTGGGTTCAAATTCGGAATAATTTATGCACCATCACTTTATATAAGAATCGCCTATTTCCTTGAAAATAAATTTAAGGTTTTTGCAGAAAGTGATACATTTGAATATCCTATGGGTCATAATATAGGCTTTTATTACCAACCTCCATATCGTATACCAACAAAGTTTGCCATGGAGATAAATTATAAAATGTGGGATGAGGCAATATATTTTTATAAATTCGGGGTTGAACATACTGTCCTGTATAATTATGCTGTTAGATATGGATTTTGCCTTTATCCTGATTATAATCAGAATGCCATATGGACAACGAATTTAACCCTCGGTCTTGGTGGACAATTTAAAAATTATTGTTTTGATGTGGGTTTCTCTTTAGGCAAAAGGGATTATGCAAATACCGATTTTGGTGGATTGGGGATTGAAGAAAAATACATATTTGATGAGACAAATATTCATTACATTCTCTCATTTGGTTTTAAATTATAATGTTATCTTGTTTACTAACATATATTCTATTTGCAAGTGTTCCTGAACACATTTATATTCTCTATACAAATGACATAGAAGGTGGGCTTTTACCCAGTACTGCCTGGTGGATAAATCCATACTTTCCACCACCAATTGGCAATGCGGCTGGTGCAGCAACCTTGATAAGAGAAAAGAAAAAAGAGGCAGATAGTCTGGGCTATGGATTTTTACTTCTTGATACTGGTGATATGTTTGTTGGCTCGCCTATAGGAGAATTTTCTAAAGGCAAGGCGGTGGTTGATTATTTCAATTATTGTGGTTATGACCTGCTTTCTCCTGGAAATCATGATTATGATATGGGTGTGGATGTGTTCAAGGATATTGTAAAGAGTGTTAATGCACAATTTATCTGCAGTAACATTGTTTATGAAGATACAAAAGAAAATGTTGAATATTTAAAACCATATACAATTATTGAATTCGGTGATTTGAAAATTGGTGTCTTTGGTCTGCTCACGGAATATATGAAGGGAATGACAACACCTGAACGGTTTAAAAATCACGCAGTTTTACCGGAGATTGAAACTGCTCGCAGATATGTTGATACACTTAAATCAAAAGGCGTTGATTTGATATTTGGAATGACCGGGATAGGTTTACGCCACGATAAAAGGCTTGCTGAAAATGTTCCAGGAATTGATGTCATATTCGGTTCTCATAGTTCTACTGCACTTGAGGAGCCCTATGAGGATTCAATCAATCATACCATAATCTGTCAGAATTATAGTCATCTTACAAGTATAGGTTTTCTTGATTTGAATATTGATAAAAAAACAAAAAGGATAATCGGTTACCGTGGTGAACTAATAGACTTATTGAGTGATGAAATAGAACTTGATACGATATTACTCAATATGTTAACCAAATGGGAACAGGATACCAAAAAAGGATTTGACGAAGTTATCGGTTATGCAAAAAGAGATTTGACCCGTGCTGGTTTTGAAGAATCACCAATGGGCAATTTAATTACCGATGCGATGCGTGAATATTTCAATGCTGATATAGCAATCCATAATTCAGGTGGCATAAGGGCAAATCTTAAAAAAGGGGAGATAACCTACAAAGATTGTTATTATGTTGATGCGCTTTCCAACACCGCGGTCTTAATGAAAATGACCGGAGAACAGGTAAAAAAAGTTCTGGAAGTTGGAGTTAATGGCAGACATGCAATATTCCAGGTTTCAGGGATAAAATTTAAATATAATTCTAAAAATCCGATAAATGAAAGGATTCTTGAAGTAAGACTTTATGATGGTAGTTTGATAAAACCTGAAAAAGAATACCTTGTTGTAACTAATTCATTCCTTGCGGGCGGTAGTGGTGATTATGCTATTTTTAAAGAGGGAAAAGATATTCAGGAAACTTTTACATACCTGCGCAATATAATTGCAGATTATATAAGAAAAAATTCTCCAATAGATAAAGAAATAGAAGGAAGAATTGTTGATCTCTCTCGTAAATAAATAATGAGCAAAAAAAATATTGGGGTACTTTGTTCCTCCCCTGTAAAAATCACGGCGATATTTTTTTTATCAATTATACTATTTTCTTCAGGCAATTCGGGGCAACTTAAAATTGCTACATATAATCTGTTAAACTTCCCCAATACAATGGGTTATGAACGGATTAAGTATTATCGTCAGATAATGGATTATCTAAAGCCGGATATACTGGTTGTCCAGGAAATGCAGAGTGAATTTGGGATGGAATTGTTCCGCGATTCGGTACTGAACTATAAACAAAATGATTTTTCCATTGCCCCATTCAATGATGGTCCGGATACGGATAATGGCTTGTTTTATCGCCGTTCAAAATCTGAATTTGTTGATGCTATTTATATTCCAACGGCAAATAGAGATATAGCAAGATACCGTCTTAGAATGAAGGATTCAAAAAGAGAATTTTATATCTTTTCTGTTCATTTCAAGGCAGATGCCGAGTGTGAGTTGATAAGACTCCAGGAGGCAATAAGATTAAGAAGCCATCTTGATTCTCTCTCTGATTCTACTGAATATCTTGTTATGGGCGATTTTAATTTTTATTACAATGAGTCGGGGTATCGCAAACTTGTTGACAGCATTGAAACAAGTCCAAGAGGACTGCGTGATTTATTAACATTTTCGGGTGTTTGGCACGATAATCAATCTTATGCCTATGCCCATACCCAGTCAACCAGGAATGAACAACTTCCTGATGGGGGTGCGGGGGGTGGGCTTGATGACAGATTTGACCTCGTTTTATGTTCACCAAACTTTTTAGACACTGCCGGGCTTTTTCTACCCGCAGAATCTTATACGGTATTTGGAAATGACGGGAAACATTTTAATAAATCAATTAATAGCGGTATGAATTATGCTGTGTCCGATGAAATAGCAAGGGCACTTTATTTTGCATCCGACCACCTGCCTGTGTCGGTAATTATTATGGATGGGTATAATACTCAAATGGAGATTAAAGAACTTGCTATCTATCCCAATCCAATGCGCAGACAGGCATATATAAAACTTCCGCATTTAGATGAATTCAAAATGGCGAAAGTCACTATTACAAATATTCTTGGACAGCGGATTTATGAAACAGAAAGTTCTAATCCTTTTACGATTTCCATAAGTAACGATAAACTTAATGTCGGGATTTATTTCGTGCATATCCAGATTGAAACCAAATATAATCAATATTATTATCGCACCAAACTCGCGGTGATAAAATGATTTTGCTTTTTCTTCTGAATATTTATATTGATAATTCTACAAAAATTTATGCTGGTATTCAATCAAATGGGATGGGTGGAATAACAACACTCGTTGATGAAGGATTATCGGTCTTTCATAATCCGGCGATAAATTTTAGAACTAAATTTAATTTTATCATCGGCAGGTGGCTTTATGGAACCGATATGATAACATTCGGCGCTTCATATAAAAATAATGCTTTGGGCATTTATTATCTTGATTATGGAGATATCCAGGGCTATGATGAATACGGTATCCCTACAAACAGATTCTCGCCTTATGACTTAAACATTGGGCTTGGAAGAAGTTTCGGTCCAGCCGGAATATGTATTAAAAGTTTTCAATCAAGGATTGATTCGGTTACATTTATGGGCATTGCGGTGGGGAGTGGTTTAATATTTAATGTTAGTAATTTTTCCTTCGGGGTGAAGATTGATAATATCGGTGGTGAAATTATTCACAAAGTAGATGTTCCGCTGTTTTTTGCGATAGGGATTAAATATGATTTCTTTGATGATTTTGCAATTTTTATTGAGGCAAGGGGTAGGGATCTTGAATTGAGCAGTGGCTTATCATACAAATATGAAAACCTGACTATTTTTTCAGGGTTAAGGTATATCAAACCTGCAGCCTATATTGAAAAGCCTTCGTTATCTGATTGCCAGTTTTCTGGCGGTTTATCTATTACTTTTGAAGAATACGAACTTGGTTATTCTTTTGTCTACACACAATTTTCAAATGCCCATCAGGTAGGAATAAAATTTATCCCATAATTTCATCGTTTGAAAAATTGTTTAAAGATTTTTGTGGCATCTTTGATTTTTAAAATCTTACAATAAAAATAGAATATAACCACTGTAAGAACACAGGCAATGCACAGGGCAATTATTTGGATTAATAGATTGGGCGAAAAAGTTTTATTAAAATGGTTAAAAACAATTATTCCGATAAAACTGCTTATTACCGAACCGATTGAAATCAACAAAATAAATTTGAGTAATTCATTTATTCCAAAACTTCCAACTTTTTTGGGAAGTATTTTAAATAAAATTATAAAGTTAAGAAAGGCAGATATAGATGTAGCAAGTGCTATTCCGCGAAAACTCATAAGTCTCATTAGAATATAGTTCAAAAAAACATTTACCGCAATCATTCCGAGGCTCACATACATTGGAGTTTTTGAATCTTTTAATGCATAAAACGCCGACGCAACATTGCGTAACCCTGAGGCAAAAGGAACACCGATAATGTAAAATATCAACGCTGAGGCAGTTGCTGATGTGTCAAATGCATTGAATTTCCCACGTTCATAAATAATCCGTGTGATAGGGTGGGAGAAAAAGATAATAAATACCGAACTGAGAATTGTTAGTAAAAAAACAAGTTTTAAAGAATCAATCAATGTTCTGCGTAGTTCTTCAAAATTATTTTCAACCACAAGTTTTGATAGGGAGGGAAGGGCGACTGCACCGACTGCAATTCCAAAAAGCCCTAAAGGAAGGTGCATTATTCTAAAGGCATAGTGTAACCAGGTCATACTCCTTTCTTCAAGAAAAGACACCATAATTGTATCTACCATTACATTTATCCTTGAGCTTGCGAGTCCCAAGGCAACGGGAATGAAAAGGAATATTACCTTTTTTAATGCGGGGTCGCTTAGTTTGAGAAATAGGTGATAGCGAAATCCATTTCTAACAAGTGCAGGAATTTGAGAGCCGAATTGTATCAAACCGCCGGCCAGAACACCATAAGCCATACCGAAAATGGGGTCAATGCCCTTATTGATTAAATAACTGTATAATACAATGGGAACAACTATAGAGAAAATATTGAACCATGCAGATGCAACAGAAGGAATAAAAAATTTATTTTCAGTATTAAGATAACTCATTGCCCAGGCAGAAAAAGCTACGAATAGAAGGAAGGGAAGTATAATTTGTGCAAGCTTAGCAGTGAGGTCAAATTTACCGGGGATATTTCCAAATCCAAAGGCGATAATGCGAACAAGATAGGGTGCAAAAACTATGCATA
>JBDRWA010000129.1:0-6070 GCA_039802145.1 Caldifarciminota bacterium
TTTCTTTACAATTTATTCGCTGGTTTAAACTATTCATCCAAAACAGTATTCAGACTTTATTTCTTTATAACTTTTTTAGCATTCATTGTTTCTGGACTTATTTATCAAAACTACTCTGATACATTTTTATCCTTTTTTATCTACGCGCTAATTACCAGTCTACTGGTTGGGATGCTGGTATATCATTTCAAAAAAATTCTTTTACCGGCGATTGACGACGGTGGACATCATCTAAGCCTGGAAATCACACTTACCTTCTTTGCACCTACCTCATATATCGGGGGATTAATTTTTAAGTTGTCTTTTTATCAAGAGATAGTAGCGGTTATTATTTTATTCTTATTATTCTTGGGCATTGCCCTTATCATTTTCTTTTCGCTAAATTCGTCCCTTCAATTAATGAAAACAAATATAACAGAAAAAACATCTGAAATGGAATGTTTGAAAGGCATTCCATTATTAAAACAAATATACTCTGTTTGTAGGGAGTTTTTCATACAATCGGATTCTTCACTGGGAAGAATTGAAAATCTAAGTAAAGAAATCAGCGATTCAGCAGAAGACCTCTCTTCTGCTTCTCAAGAGATGAACGCATCCCTTGAAGAAGTGTCTTCAACCATCCAACATATTGCCAAGGGTGCCCAGGACCAATCCGAGGCGATCACATCAATTGCTCGTTCCATTGAAGAACTTGATAATCTAACAACTTCTATCTCTTCCCAGGTGAAAATGGCAAATGTCTCATCACGAAGAACTACTGAATCAGCAAAGAAAGGTATGGAGCTAACCGTCCAACAGGCTAAGACTCTTAAAGATATTTTTGAACATACTAAATTGATTGAAGATAAGATGGCAAAACTGCGAGACCAGGCAACCGAAATTAAAAAAATTGTAGATATCATTCAGGGAATAACTGAACAGACTGATTTACTTGCATTGAATGCGGCAATTGAAGCAGCACGGGTTGGCGAGCAGGGAAAGGGTTTTGCAGTTGTTGCTGATGAAATCCGGAACCTTGCAAATGAAACTCAACGTTCTTCAACCATTGTCGAAAATCTAATAAATGAAACAAATAAAACAACTCAGGAACTTCATAATCTTTTGAATCTTGAACGAGAGAAGATTGATGAAGCTAATATCTCCGCGAGCCAGACCGAGGATGAATTCACCGGTATAGTGAAGGCGGTAAATTTGGTGACTGATATGATTGGTCGTATCAATGATGCGGCGGCAAATCAACTCTCTCATACAAAGGAATTGGTGAAAAAAGTTGAACAGGTTGCTCAAGTAGCGAGTGACACCGCAGCAGCAACCGAGGAAGTCTCTGCTGCCATTGAGCAACAAACCGCCTCTATGCAACAATTCACTTCCACCGCGCAATTGCTTAGTCAAATTGTCTCTAATTTAAATGAAATAGTCACTCAACTGAAAAAGTGAATCACTATCTTTATTACCAAATTGGTAAGATAAAAATGGCAACATCTGTAAGTGAAATAAAAGAAGTTGTCCGTTCTAAAAATTTATCAACCAATACGAGACTCCCCAAAAACGTTGCTGGTTTTTTTGAATTAAGGGGTAGAAGAATCTGCCTTTTTGATCTGCCGAGTTTTTTAGACATTGAAACCAGCGGGAATTATGAAATTATTGTTGCCGAAATAAATAAATTTTCGATAGGATTCAAGGTTGAAAAAGTATATGGCATCGTATCAACAGAAGAACTCCTTCCTTATCCTGAGCTCGTTACAAAAAAAGATTATCTCATCGGAGTTATTAAAAAGAAAGACGAAATTCTGCAGGTTCTCTCTTTCGTAAAAATATTATCGGGACCGAGATTAAAAGCAATACAGAAATATCTGTGAAGGTGGGTTTTGTACAATTCAGCCCAGTCTTTGGCGAAAAAGAAAGAAATTTTGAAAAAGTAGAAAAATTACTAAACAATATAAATGGCGATCTATTTGTCCTTCCTGAGCTCTTTAACACAGGTTATTTATTTCTAAATAAAAAAGAACTTATTAAACTATCTGAATCCCCCAATAGTGGCATGACTTATCATTTTATTTCAAAACTTTGTAAAAAGAAGAAATGCGCAATAGTTTATGGATTCGCAGAAAAAGATGGTTCAAAAATTTATAATTCTGCAATATTAATGTCTCCCGAAGGTATCATGGGTCATTATCGTAAGACCCACTTGTTTTTTGAAGAGTGGTTTATATTTAATCCCGGCAATCTCCCATATCAAGTCTTTGAATATCAAGGGACAAAGATTGGAATATTAATCTGTTTTGATTATATCTATCCTGAAGCAATGAGAACTCTTGCCTTAAAAGGCGCTCAGATTGTAGTTCTCCCCGCGAATCTCGTCTTACACTTCTGCCCCGATGCAATGATTACCCGTTCAATTGAAAATCGCATCTTCACAGTGCTTGCCGACCGAATTGGCAGTGAAGACCGCGGAACAAAAAAACTCTCATTTATTGGGAAAAGTCAGATCGTTGCTCCCGATGGCTCAATCTTGGTAAGAGTAAATGATGAAGAATGTGTAAAGGTCATAGAAATTGAACCCCGGATTGCTCTTGATAAAAGAGTAACACCTTACAATGACATCTTCAAACAACGCCGTGCAGAACTTTATTTTCATTAATAAATCAATCTTGCAAAATAATTTTATTTGGCTATAATAAATAATAAAATATGAGCGGAATTGTTGGGTTAATTTCAAAAAAAGACTGCAAAGAAAATCTATTTTATGCGACTGATTATCACTCCCATCTCGGCACCGAATACGGTGGGATAGCAATATTTGATGGCAAAAAAATAACAAAGAAGATTCATAGCATTGCTAAAGCACAATTCAAATCAAGATTTTACGAAGATATTGATTTTATGCAGATGAAAGGGAATGCAGGCTTGGGTGTTATAAGTGACCGCGATACTCAACCCCTCATCATCAGGTTAAAGTTTGGTGAATATGCAATATGTGGGACAGGGTATATTGAAAATCAAATGGAAATTGCCAAAAAATTAATCGCCGAAGGGACAACTTTTTCTGAAATGTATAATGGGAAGGCAAATCAATGTGAACTTGTGGCAGAGTTGATTAATAAAGGAAAGGATCTCATCGATGGTATTGAATATATGTTTAGCCAGATTCAGGGTTCCATGTCTTTATTGCTTTTGGGAAGAGAAGGAATTTACGCCGTGAGGGATAAATACGGGAGAACCCCTCTTGTTTTGGCTACTCGCAACGATGATAAAATCGTGGTCTCAGAGACCTGTGCATATAAGAATTTAGGGTTCAAAACTAAAAAATTCTTAGGACCTGGTGAAATACTATTATTGACCGAAACCCAGATAAAACAAATAAAAAAGCCACACAATGACTTGAGATTGTGTACATTCTTATTTGTCTATACTGGTTTTCCTGCATCTGAATATGAAGGGAAAAATGTTGAAGAATTTAGAGAGGAATCAGGAAGGCTCATTGCTCGTCGTGACAATGTAAAGGTTGATATGGTCGCTGGAATTGCTGATTCAGGTACTGCATACGCCCATGGTTATTCTTATGAATCAGGTGTTCCAGTTAGAATACCCCTTTTAAAATATACACCGGGTTGGGCAAGGAGTTATGTCCCACCATCGCAGGAAATCAGGAACCTGATTGCTCTTATGAAACAAATAACTGCTGAATCACTAATTAAAAATAAAAAGATAGCAATCACCGAAGATTCAATCGTAAGGGGCACACAGCTAAAGAATTATCTTTTAGTAAAGCTCTGGGACGCAGGTGCAAAAGAAATTCATGTAAGACCTGCTTGCCCCGCATTAATGTTCCCTTGTAAATTCCTTTTTTCAACAAGAACCCTTGATGAACTTTTTGCCCGTAGGATTCTGAAACAAATGTTTGGAAACCACCCAAAAAATATTACACCTTTTCTTGATCCTGATTCAAAACAATATAAAAAGATGATCAAACAAATGGAAAAAGACCTCAATATCACCTCACTGAGATATCAACGTCTGGAAGATATGATTTCGGCAACGGGTTTATCTAAAGATAAACTCTGCACATATTGTTGGACAGGTAAAGAAGGTAGATAGCGAATGTAGATATTGAAAAATAATGAAGATAATTGATTTGAGAAGCGACACAGTTACTTTGCCAACACAGCGGATGCGGAAAGCAATATATGATGCGGAATTAGGTGACGATGTCTTTGAAGAGGACCCCACAGTCAATAAACTTGAAAAGTATGCTGCAGAACTTGTTGGTAAAGAATCTGCCTTACTCGTTTCAAGTGGGACTCAAGGTAATCTTGTCTCTATATTGACCCATTGTGCCAGGGGTGACGAAGTTATCCTTGGCAGTCTATCCCATACATTTTTGAATGAGGTCGGTGCGATATCAGCCCTTGGTGGCATACATCCCCATACCGTAGTTAACCGAGAAGATGGCACAATGGATTTAAAAGAAATTGAATCGGCAATAAGGGGTGACAATATACATTATCCCAGGACCCGGTTAATATGCATAGAGAACACACATAATCGCTGTTACGGCGCTCCCCTGAGTGTGGAGTACACAAATGAAGTTTGCAAACTTGCCCACAATTACGGCTTAAAGGTTCATCTTGACGGTGCAAGGATATTCAATGCCTCGGTGGCTTTAAATGTCGATGTTAAAGAATTGACCAGAAATGTGGATTCTTTAAGTTTCTGTCTATCAAAAGGGCTTTCTGCGCCGGTGGGTTCAATGATCTGTGGACCAAAGGATTTTATCAAAGAGGCAAGGAGATATAGAAAGATGTTAGGCGGGGGTATGCGTCAGGCAGGAATTATTGCTGCTGCTGGAATTGTCGCATTAGAAGATATGATAGAAAGATTGAAAGAAGACCATTTAAATGCAAAGATGCTTGCCGAAGGTATCAGTCGGATTCCGGGTCTGTTTATTGATTTAGATAAAGTAAAGACCAATATCATCTATTTTGACCTCATAACCGATAAGATCTCTGGTGATGGACTGTTGAAAAAAATGTCCGAAAAAGGTATAAAATTCTTAAGCACCGGCCATAATCGTTTTCGTATGGTCACCCATTATGGTATCACTGAAGAAGATGTAAGAGTGACAATAGAAGTGTTAAAGCAGATATTAATCAATTAATTTAAAAAATCTAATTTCCTGTTCCATTCCTTTCGGAACAGATATTCCTATTACTGCGCAATGATTAAATTTTGGAGATTGTAAAACCTTAACTATCTCCACCTCACACCGTTCTTTCCCATCGCGATCCAAACCAACCGCCTTTTTGCCTTTTTCGGGTATCGGCAAGAACTCATAAGGGATATATACAATTGAGTGTTCTTCCGGTCTTTCATCAATGACAAATATTGCTAAACCCGGACATTTAGGAATACAGAGCAAACAGCCATTGCACTTTTCATAATCTATTTCGGGCAATTCAATGATACTCCCTTTTATTGTAATCGCACCTTGAGGACAGGCCTCAACACATGGATTACAGGGTATTCTTTCTGGACATTCAATCACCACATAAGGTCTTACTTTCCTTCTTTCGTCCGGCAAAAAATTTCTCATAAGTCTAATTATAGATAAATTTCTGGCAGGGTCAAGAATTTTTAACAATTGAAATCAATTCATTAACTGATTTATCCATGTTTGCTTTGAAATTATGGAACAACTTTGTTATGATAAAACCGGAAAGAGCAATTGCGCCCGATTCCTGTGCAGTCTTATTGATTTTATTTATTGCCTGGATACCACCCAAAAATTTAAATGGAAGTCCCATTGTTACAAAAGGAATCACTTTCTTATTTGTGAGACCACTTGAATTTTTTATCGCTTCAAGAATAACTGGACAGGCACTAAATGCCCAAACCGGGCCACCGAATAAAACATATTCAAATTTAGAACAATCCGGCGGGTTTAAAACTTTAAATGACTGATGCGGTCCAGTAACTTTTACATCCGTTTTAATCTTTATGAGTTCAACATTATATCTTTCTTTAATCAAGCCATTAGTAAGACGACTCGCAAATTCTTCGGTAGTTCCGG
>JBDRWA010000130.1:0-5982 GCA_039802145.1 Caldifarciminota bacterium
ACAACAACAAAACGATGCTCTTTTGCCGGTTTGATTAAAACCCTGATTCCATCTATATCATTTATGCTCTCCTGTAGTATATTGCATATCCTTGTACACTCTTCACTTGATATCCTGCCAGCCCTTCTGTCAATAATTATCCCTGATTTATCTATCGTGGCAAAATTCGCACGAACCGCAAGGTCATCTTTATCAAGTTCAAGCCCGATACCCAATGCCTCAAGCACTCCTCTACCGATTTGATTTCTGATTGGGTCATAGCCGAATAGAGCAAGATGTGCAGGACCGCTACCAGGTGTAATACCAGGAAATATTGGAATAGTCAAACCGAGAGTGCTCTTGATGCTTAAATCATCAAGATTTGGTGTCTTTACCTTTTCCAGGGCAGTTTCGTTAGGGTCAGGCAAATCACCGAGCCCATCAAGGACTATAAGCAGGATTTTCTTTTCGTTTTTATTTATCAATTCTTTAAATATCTCTTCCATAACCAAATATAATCAGAAAAAGAGCAGTGTCAAGCAGAATAAACTTGACACCACATAGTAAAATAAATAGAATAGGGTGTGGGTTATATCTCAATAATCCGGCCTTTAAACTGTCTTATTACACTCATCTCTGTTTTTTGCGGTGCCTGGGTTGGGAAAGAAATAATCTTCAATTATAAAATCTTCTTAGCCGGTATAGGAGGATTTCTGGTTTGTGCCTATGGCAATATTATAAATGATATAATGGATATTGAGATAGACAAAATTAATAATCCAGAAAGGCCTCTCGCATTAGGAACAGTCAAAAGGAATATTGCAGTTTTTATGGCAATTTTATTTATCATTATTTCATTGATAATTTCTTTGTTTCTTGGATTGAAACCATTCCTTCTCGTTTTAATCACAATCTTGCTGCTGTTATTTTATTCAACCAATTTTAAAAAAACACTTTTTGCGAATTTCCTTGTTGCCATAATTGCAGGATTGAGTTTTATTTTTGGCGGATTTATTACGGACAATATATTTTCATTAATTCCCGCATTCTTTTCCTTATTAATCCATACACCGAGAGAGATCATTAAAGATATTATAGATATGAAGGGTGACACCGCGTTCGGGGTAAGATCACTACCCATAATATATGGTGAAGAAAAGGCAAGACATATTGCGTTCATCTTTCTTATCATTTTCTTATGTTTATCTCCGATACCGTATGCACTCGGTTTTTTGAATTTAAGATATCTTCTCATCATACTCGTAATTGCAATACCATTGATCATATTCACCATCGCAAAACTGCGTAATCATGTCTTTGCCAGCAATCTTTTAAAAATAATTATGCTTGCTGGACTTGTAGCATTTATACTGGGATGATTAAGATCATTTTTTTAGGAATAGTCCAGGGTTTGACCGAGTTCCTTCCGATTTCAAGTTCCGGTCATTTAGCAATAATTGAAAATTTTATGGGCATTGAAGAGCCGGTTTCTATCACTGCATTTTTGCATTTCGGGACATTCCTTGCTACAATCATTTTTTTTAGAAAAGAGATTTTTGAAATCCTCGCGGGCTTATTTAAGAAAGAACCAAATGCGTTGAATTATATCTTATATATTGTGATTGGGAATATACCAATCGTTATATTTTCACTGCTTTTTAGGAATATCATTGAATCTACATTTGCCGACATAAAACTGATAATTATCTTTTTGGGGATAACCGGGGTCATTATTTTGCTTACTTCAATAATAAAAAAGGGAGAGAAACAAATTTCATTTATCACTGCAATCTTTATTGGCATTGGGCAGATGTTCGCAGTCTTCCCTGGACTATCACGCTCGGGGCTAACAATTTCAACTGGATTTTATGCAAAAATAAAACCCGAAGACGCATTTCGCTTTTCATTTTTACTCTCTTTACCAGCTGTCTTTGGTGCCAATCTACTTGAATTCAAAGAAATCGCAAACCTTCCAAATCCAGTAGAAATCGTTGTGGGAATGTTCATAAGTGTTATTTCTGGCTATATTGCCTTAAAAATTCTGCGGTCTCTTGTTCAAAAATGGTTCTATCTATTTGGATTCTATTGTTTAATTATAAGCATGTTATTTCTCTTACTCTTAGGTATTTAGGTTTTTTGGATTTTTAGGCAGTTTAGTAAAAGGAGGTCTTATGCTAAAAGCACTTGTCGGCTATTATTCCCGCACGGGTAATACAAAAAAGATGGCACAGGCGATTGCCCGTGGAATAAAAAAAGAAGAAATTGAGGTTGATTTGCTCCCTTTGAATAAAATAAAGCCAAAGGATTTGCTAAAATATGATTTAATCGTCCTTGGTTCGCCTACATATTATGGTTTAATGGCAGGTGAGATGAAAAAATTCATTGATGAGAGTGTAAAATACCACGGCAGACTATCAGGTAAAGTCGGTGGGGCATTCACTTCCTGTGGCGGGATTGCTGGAGGCGCGGAGACGACAATACTGAGTATCCTTGAGGCATTTTTGATCCATGGGATGGTAATAATGGGTGAATCAGGTTCATATCATTATGGACCGGTCGCAATTGAAAAGCCTGATAAAAAAGTCCTAACAAGTTGCGAATTGTATGGACACAAACTTGCAAGACTGAGCAAAAAAATATTTAAAGATTAACAGGGAGTTTATCTACTTATTTTAATCTGTACCTTTTTAGAAAGGCTAATTTGATTTAAATCGGCTTCTTGACTTTCATAAGATTAGAAATATAATATTTTGTGGCCTATATCCTATTTTTTTTAATTAACCAGACACCAGTATTGATTGAAAGTTTTGCCAATCCTCAGTTCCCACCTGCAGGCTGGGATACTTTAAAATCCGGGGCGAATATGACCACCTGGTATCGCTATACATATGGCACTGCTATTCCTGATTCCTATCATGTTAGACAGCGTGTTTATGATGCCGCAGATACTCTGAGGACTGGCTGGTCAATATTATTGACTCCAGTGATGGACTTGACTGCCTATAATGGTCCTGAGAGTCTTTATTTCTGGTATAGATTTTCGCTCGCAAATAATAATATGGGTGTGGATGATACCATTTATATAGAAATAACAAATAACGATGTAAATTGGTGGAGTTTATTGAAGATAGATGTATCTGCTGATACCAATGTTTGGCAGATTGCCCGGCTCAGCCTTGCCAGTTATGATACTTTTGCAAATGCAAGATTGCGTTTTAGATTTGAGGATAAGCCAAATAGCTCTCTGGGTACATCAAATTGTAATTTCTGGCTTGATTCAATTAAAGTTATTTCATACTATATTGATACGATTCCACCGGTGATTTTAAATACCTATCCAGCAAATGGTGATACTAACATTGGAATTGGCTCAAATATTTTATTTTATTTCAATGAGCCATTAGACATATCGACGATAATTCCTTCGGCATTCAGTGTATCAGGCAGTTCATCAGGGATTCACTCGGGTGCACTATCGTATGACAGTATAAATTTTGTTATTCAGTTTAATCCCGATAGCAATTTCTATTTTGGCGAGACGGTCAATGTCTGCGTGTACGATACTATAAAGGACCTCTCTGGTAACAGACTTGATGGTGATAACAATGGAAGCCCTGGTGGAGATTATTATTTTTATTTCTTGACCGCCCTTGCACCAGATACAATCCCGCCTGCGCCCGTAAATAATCTCGTAATTACCGACACTGGAACAAATTATGTAAAATTGCGCTGGACCGCACCCGGTGATGATGGAAATTCAGGTCGGGCAAGCTACTATGATATAAGATTCGCAAACTTTCTCATAACTGAAAGTAATTTCTATTCAGCAAATGAATGTGTCGGTGAGCCACCACCATCAAATGCAGGACAGATTGATTCTTTTATTGTCTTAGGATTAACACCGGGCACGCATTACTATTTTGCCTTGAAGACCGCTGATGAAGATTCAAACTGGTCATTGATCTCAAATGTTCCTTCTTGTACAACTCAGACCCCATTGGAGACATTACTGGTAATAAACGAATTTTTGCCCGACCCTGTTACATTCGATCATAATAATAATGGCAATTTTAACGACCTGGATGAAGAATTTATTGAAATTTTCAACAAGGCGATATATAGCATAGACCTTTCTGGATATAAGATAAAAGACCTTATCGGTTTACATACTTTAAACATTCCGAGTTTTACTATCCCTGCCTGTGGCTATCTTCTTTTATACGCAAGCGGTGAGGCGCTTTTAATAACTGGAGATGGTGATACATTACAGATTACAAACTGGACTGGAAACTGGACTGATTTAGATAATACTGGTGATACAGTATATTTTTATGATAACCTCAATAGATTGATTGATAAAAAGGGATATGTCGGCAATAATGTCATTCCTGATTTTTCTATTGCCCGATTGCCTAATGGTAGTAATACCTGGATAAATAATGCATTCCCAACTCCGGGCAGAAATAATGGGATTGAATATGTCTGGCCTATTTCGGTCGCATTCAAAGACCTGGATTCAAATTTTATTCCCGACCTCCTTGATTCTACAGTTACAATCTGTGGTATCGTGACCGTGCCCAATGGATTATTCTCAAGTCGGGAGGCATATATCCAGGATAACACCGGTGGGGTTTGTTTATACACAACTAATTTTCCGATTCCATTAAATTACGGAGATAGTATCATCGCAACGGGCAGGGTCGCTCAATATCGGGGTAAGAATGAGCTAACAAATTTTACATACCAGGTATTAAAACAGGGATGTGTAATTCCAGCTCCTTTTGAGATAAATGGTAATATTGCCAATACTGAGGTATATGAAGGCGCTCTGGTTAAAATTCGTGTTTCTTATTTTGGTGGTTTCCTTCTTTCGGCAACATCTTATACTGCCTATGATATGGCAAATATTCCTTTTAAGGTTTATATCAATGCAGGAACAAATCTTCCGGGGCATTTAGCACCAATTGATACATTTACCCTTGTTGGCATAAAAAGCCAGTATACGACAAGTTCAATTCCCAATGATGGTTATGAAATATTGCCCAGGGATACATCGGATTTTTCACATTTATTCATTATGCCTGCACTGAAGACGATTATGCTCTGTCAGACCCCGGGAAGTGATGGTGTATCATCAAAATATGTTGATAGTATGGTCGTAGTTGAAGGTGTTATCACCGGACCGAATTATGTATTTTCTTCGGGCAATCCAAGTTTCTATATACAGGATAATACCGGGGGAATAAATGTTTATAATCCCCAGGGTGATTCCCTGTTTGGTAGATATATTGATTCTTTAGGAGCAAGGTTTAGGGTCTTAGGAAAGGTTACCGAATATAATGGACTCACTGAAATTGCTAATGGTTACGCCTGGTTTCTTGGTATGGATACAATTCCATTACCAAAATTCCTTGAGCCAAATCGTTTTTTGACCGAATCAATGGAAGGTAGTTTGATAAGAATAAGAGGGGTTATTAAATCAACCCCGTATCAGACCGGTGATGGTTATAACTTTGAAGTTATGAATGGCGATTGTGGTATTGCAGTTAGATTTACAACAGGTAGTGGTATCAGCCCTGCTACGATAATCAAAGGTGAGACAAAGATTTTTACTGGCATTGTGGGACAATATGACCCTGAATTGCCTTACACAACCGGTTACCAATTATTACTAAGATTTCCTGATGATATAAAATCACCTGATTATGACTCAGCAAGCAGCGAGCCTTTGATTGAAATCATTGGACCAAAGACTTTTTTGCCGGCAAAAGGTGAACAATTGCATTTGAGGATAAATTCACCACTTGATTATACAATGAATCTCAAGGTATATGATATGTCAGGCAGGATGGTCAGGGAATTATACGATGGTGCAGGTGGTCCGCAAGAGATTTACTGGGATGGCAAGGATGATTTAAGAAGACAGCTAAAGGTTGGGATTTATCTATTGAATCTTAAGGCAAAGTCCTTGGAAGGCAAAACAATATTCAAAAGGACCCTGGT
>JBDRWA010000131.1:0-5957 GCA_039802145.1 Caldifarciminota bacterium
TCTTTGTCTTCTCAAATAGTTCGTTCATTGGCAAATTTGTGCTTGAAATTGGAGAGTAGGCGATTGTATCGCATTTATTTACTATCTCAAAAAGTTCTTCAATAAGTTCTGGTTTTAATTTTCTGTTTAATAACTCTTGTTTCAACTGGTCGGTTGTAAGGGCACCGGTATCAAGATTGAACCGGTCACCGATATAGTTGATTATTGCCTTTGAAAGTGCCCCATAGAAATTCTTCTGGTCATTCTTTTTAAGATACAATGCCACTTCTTGAAAACGTTTTTTGAATAGTTTGCCGGACATAAATCTTCTTGCATAGGCGCGGTCCTGCATTAATCTTGACTGATGCCTCTGGTATAGGAAGGCAATTCCGAAAAGAAGGATTGAGATTGGATATAATAAGAGATAAAATTTTGAGATACTATTTGATTCGGGCTTTATAGCATTTTTATCTGATTTGATATACCGTATATCGCTGCCTAAAATTTTCACACCACCAGCATCAGTTAGAACCGGACCTTTAACCACTCCAGTGGCAATGAATTTGATCTTTTCACTTTTTAAAACTTCGTAATTCTTTGTCTTAGGATTAAAATATGAAATTTTTATTTCCGGGATTATATATTCACCATCAATCTGTGGGATTAGCGGGAATCTGAATTCTTTTGTTCCTTTTATTATTCCACTTGATTTATCAAGATTCAATTTTATCTCAGGCTCAAGGATTTTTAGATTGGGAATAGATGGTAGATATGGTTTATCTATAAGTTTTATATTTCCTGTTCCGCTGATTTTTACAATTAAATTTACTGGCTCACCTTGATTTGATGTATCACGGTCAACCCTGACATTCATTGTGAAATTACCAACACCACCACTGAAATCATCGGGCTTATTTTCTTCAGGCAGGGGACGGACATTTATTGTTATTGGTGGTGAAGCGATCGTAATCCTCTGGGCTGTGCCAAAGAAATCAAAGAAATCCCTTGGTGGTTTTATCACCGTGGCCACGAGTTCCATCGGGTCAATTGTGAGATTGCCTGCAGTTATTGGAAATAAAGCAACCGTTTTAAGTAGTGCAGCATAATATGTCTTACCTTCATATGTTTTTTTCTGATATCTGATCTGGTTAGCATCATAAATTGCTTCAGACCAGAAACCATTAAAAGAAGGTAATTTTGTGGGATTGAGGTCATCAAGGTTATACAGAGTATATAGATAAAATTCTACATTTATCTGTTCGCCCACATATACATCCTTGCGACTTGGTACCGCCAGCAGAAATATTCCATCCGCCAGCGAACCGCTTGGTCGTGGTGGCTTAACAGTGGAGGGTGGTGTTGCCTGTGTTGCACCTTTAACCACTTCAATTTCAATTGATTGGGTTTCATAGGTCTTTCCTTGATAATCAATCTTGCAGGGACCGATTGTGAATTTCCCAAGTTTTTTGGGGCTGAGTGTATAGATAAATGTAATCGTGGTCTGCTGGGTCATTTTACCGTTGATAAAACTTATATTCGTTGATTGTGAAGATGAACGTCCCAATATATTAAAATCGGGTAGGTCTGGTAGTTTAGGTGAAGGAACACCGCCAATATTTTCTCCACTAACTGAAACATTCAATGTAAAAGTTTCACCCAATCCAACAGTGGTACGATCAACCGAAGCCACGAAATTCAATTCTGCAGCGAATATATTTAATGGAATTAATAGTGAAATTATCAATAGACAAATTATTTTTTGGAATTTATGATTTTTATATTGTTTGGGATTTGGGATTTGGGATATGGGATATATTTTCATTTTTACCAGTCCTTTTCTACTTTCTCTAACTGGGGTTTAGGCGGTTGCTTTTTTCGTTCTTCCTTCTCTTTATCCTTTAATGCCTCAAGGATACGATTTGCATCAGACTGAGACATCTCGGGTTTTTGCATCTGGGGCTGAGGTTGTGGCTGTTGTTTTTGTTGCTGCTGTTGTTGCGTAGAATCAGTCTGGGGTTGATTCTTTAATTGTTCTTTTAATTTCAAACAGAATTCAAGGTTCTCTTTTGCCTTAATATCTTTATTATTTAATAACAATGCAGTTTGGTAGGCATTTATTGCACCATCAATGTCACCCTGTTTAAATTTACAATTACCAATATTATAGAATGTATTTGCCTGAAATTTTTTATCTTTTGTCAATAACCCTAACTCAAATTCACTTATCGCTTCAGGATATTTCCCCATTTTGTATAATGCCCTTCCCATATTATAATGAATTTTTATATTATCGGGTTCAAGAACCTGCGCCTGTTCATAAATCTTTAAGGCATCTTCATATTTCTGTTTTCTCATCAACCCATTACCTTTGCGCATCAGCGAACCGACATCAGCATAAAGGGGTAAGAAGAATATTATTAATATTAATGATACATTGGTTAATAGGTTGGGGTTGGGATGCTGGTTGATATTTAAAATTTGGCATTTGGTATTTGAAATTTGAAATTTAGAATTTATAATTTGTTTGGGATTTGGGATTTTGGTTTTGGGGTTTAGAATTATATCCATTTTCCTCTCCTATCACTCAAGAAGATACTCAAAAATATAAAGCCGAATGCAAAAATTAGAAAATATTGATACTTTTCTTCTAACTGCACATATTCACCACCACCGTATTCTTTTTTCTTTATTGCATTCAACTCATCTGTCAGTCGTTCAATATATGGTCCTTCGGTCCTGAAGAATCTCCCATTAGAGGCACGGGCAATCAAGAGTAACAATCTATCTGCAAGCCGGGTCATAACAATATTCCCATCCTTATCTTTTTTATACACTACGCCACCGGTTGACGATTCTGGTATCGGTGCACCCTCAGGTGTTCCGATTCCAACAGTAAAAATCTTTATTCCCTGTTCAATCGCCCTGTCTAACGCAGGCATCGGATCCCCTTCAAGGTTATCGCCATCAGTAAAAATAATAAGCGCCTTGTGTGTTTCTTCTTTAGGATTAAAAAGTGAAGAAGAAACTTCTATTGCCTTTGCAATATTCGTTCCCGGTCTTGGTATCATATTCGGCTCAATTATATCAAGGAATAGTTTAGCGGCATCAATATCAGTTGTCAATGGGCACATCACATAACAATCACCAGCAAAGGCAGTTATGCCGACCTGATGGGTTCCAAGATTATCAAGCAAATAGGCAATATCCTGTTTTGCCCTTTCAATCCTTGATGGTTTAATATCCTGTGCATACATACTTTTTGATGCATCAAGGGCAATTACAATATCAATCCCCTTTCCTTTATATATCTGTAGTTTTTCACCCCATTTTGGACGGGCAAGGCTGATGATCAAAAACAGAATACCGAATAAAAATAATATTGATTTTAATAGATGTAATCGCGCATTAAATGATTCTATTAAAATTGGTATTAAATCTTTGTCAGCAAATTTTTTAAGGGCATTCCTTTTTTGAATATAGAGCAGAATCAACCCCAGGACAAGTATCGGCAGCAAAATGAGTAAATATAAATATTTTGGTTCTGCCCATTTAATCATGGCAGTCTCCTTAGGAAGGTAACTGAAAGAAAAAAAGATGCAAAACAGAGGATAATTGCTGGGAGCATAAATGATTGTGCCTTTTCTGAATAGACAGTATATTTTGATACCTTAAAGGTTGTGGGTTCAAGTTTATCTATCTCATCATAAATAGTCTTTAATGCCTGGGCATCGGTAGCAAGGAATGCCTTGCCTTGCGTCAATACGGATATTTCTTCGAGTGTTTTCATATCAAGGTTAACTTCATCCCGAACATAGACTTTCCCATAGATTGGGTGGTGAACAGGAATTGGCACCGGTCCTTTTGAACCGACACCTATACAATAGACCTTTATATTATGTGCCTGGGCAAGTTTTGCAGCAGTGATAGGGTCAATCTCGCCCGCATTATTTATTCCATCAGTCAGCAGTATCACGATCTTTTCTTTCGCCTTTGAATCCTTCAATCTCGCTACTGCTGTTGCCAGTCCCATTCCAATTGCAGTTCCATCCTGGATTATTCCGTAATCTATTCTATCAAGCAAGTCAAGCAAAATTTTATGGTCGTTGGTAAGCGGACATTGGGTCATTGAGGTTACGGCAAAGATTACTAAGCCAATACGGTCCCCTGTTCTTTTTGAGATAAACTCTTTCGCCCTTTCTTTTGCAACATAAAGACGATTCTTCGGGCTGAAATCTTCTGCCTGCATTGTCCCGGAGATATCAAGACAGAGCATAATATCAACTCCCCTGGTTTCACTCTCTTCATATACCCTACCTTTCTGTGGCCGGGCAAGACTTATTACAATGAGAATTAAAATCAGGGTATTCAAAGCAATAGAAAAATATTTGAATATATTTCCCATTTTATAATTTTTGAAAAAGCCGGTATCAGAAAATTTAATTGCACCCTTTCTTTTTCTTAATTCCCAGTAAATCAATCCAGCAACAGGCAAAAATAGAAGAAAATATAATGGATTGGCAAACCTCATTCCTTTTCTCCTTTATCTTCAGGCATGGTCTTTAAAATAAGTTCTTTAGATTTGTTTACAATATCTTCGGTTGCCTCTTGCGGTGGAATAAATTTGGCATATTTTACCATATCTGCATACTGAAATAAGTCACGAAACTCATCTCGCATAGGCAACTTTAAGTTCCTCATACTCTGGACGATTTCAGTCGTGGTCTGTTCAATCGCAGGAAAATTGAATCTCTCTTCAAGATAGCGTTTCAATATTTCGGTCAATGTATAATAGAATTTTTTCACCATTCCCTTATTTATAAAATCTTCTTTGATTAAAGCATCTACCGCATTCAACGCCCTTTCCCAGCAGGGAATTTTCTGTTCTTCAAAAATTCTTTTTTGTTTAAATCTTTTATAAAACTTTGTTCCAAAAAATGCAATCACGCCCGCACAGATAACAATTATTAGAAATATTACTGGCAATGGATTGGGAAATTCTATCATTTCTTTTATATCATTTATATCTTTCATCCCTTCGGGGAGAACGCTTGCAATCTTTATATCAACTGGATTTGTCTGGATTGTATCAATATTTGAATTTTCTTTTAAAAGGAATTTTAATGGCGGGAATTTTAATTCACCGGTATTGAATGCTGAAACCCGAAGACGATAATAATGCCTTGCTATTCCTTTTTCCTGCATTATTTTATGCTTCTGGTCAATTATTGCAAATGGCCCAATAGAATCAACAAACGGTTCAGAAATATTTTTATTTGCAGGTATAGAGACTACAACAGCTATTTCAAATGGGTCTCCGATAGTAAGTTTTTTATTAATAAATTCCTTTCCAAGTTCCGCCTTCAATTCAATTTGTAAGAATAGTATAATCAATAGTATCATAAATCTAATTTGCCTTTTGTCCTTTCTACTGACTTTTTGCCTTTTACTGCCCTATTTAGCCTTTTCATCGTATTTTTATCTGTACCTTCTTGCCCTCTCTTCAAAGAATTTGTGGAGTTTCGGGGTGAAGTCTTCAGAAGTTTTCAAGTCAATATAATCAATCCCGATTGATTTTAACAATCGCTCGTGCTCGGATGATTTTTTAAGAGTAAAATTTTTATATTGTTCAATAAGTTTGGCGTCATTTGTATTTATAGTTATCAGCTCTCCGGTTTCCAGGTCTTCAAATTCAACAATGCCCAATTTGGGAATCTCCTCTTCTTTCGGGTCTGTGATTTTTATTACAACAAGATCATGTTTTTTTGCTACAACACCCATTGGAATGCGTATTTTTTGAGGTTCAAAACCAGAACCGATAAAATCACTGATAAAGAACACAATCGCCTTATGCCTCAGGATATGCATTAAAAATTCAATTGCCTGAATCGGGTCGGTGCCTCTATGCTCGGGCTGGAAATATAATATATCGCGTATGAGCCTCAACACATGGAATCTTCCCTTTTTGGGTGGAATATATT
>JBDRWA010000132.1:0-5942 GCA_039802145.1 Caldifarciminota bacterium
AGGTCCTTATTGATAAGCAATGGTTTTTTTGTCTTAATTACATATTCGGTTAAACCACTCGCGAGCGTCCGAGAAAACGGTGTGATTTCTTTGCCTTCTATCGTGTATATCTCAAATTTAATTGTGTTGTTTTTGGGATTATAAATTGCAATATAAAAATTGCTTGTATCCATCACCTTACTTATTTCTTTAAAAATTAAACGGATTACCTTGCTTAAATCAAAAGAAGAACCGAGAATTTTATCAATCCTCCCCAGCAATTGCAAACGCCTTTTCTCATCAACTAATTTCATGTTTTTAGTATATCAAAAATAAAATTGATGTCAATAGTTAAGTTCTTTACAAAAACCACCCTTGACAAAAATTGAATTCTGGATATAATATAGTGTATTGAAAATTTCTGAAAAAAAGGGGGTGATGGACGGAAGCTTATAAAGGTAGGCGACGGGCTTTGCGGATGTGCCTGAGAACATCCGTCTCCGCGGCTTTTGCGGATGTTTTGCGCACTTTGCGTTTTAAACGAAAGGAGTAAAAATGAAGAGATTAATGTTTGGTGTTATTGCCTTTATGGCAATGATTATACTCGTTGGCTGCGGTGGTGAAGCAGAAAAGCTCGCCGCACCTGAGATAACAAGGGTTAATGTCAATGATACTTCATCCGTAAAACTTACCTGGACTATTGCTGATTCAATCAAAAATCATTCTGATTTTAGTGGCTATAATGTTTATGTGTACTTGGCTGCTGATTCAGGAACACTCAAAGTGGAAGACGGTGAAGATTTACAAAAGAATAACCCAGAAGTTATTGATGATACAGTCTACACAGTTAACGGTCTTAAAAAAGATTCAATATACGCAATCCAGGTGAGAACTGTGAACAAAGACGAAAAAGTAGGTGATTATAATCACAATCAGGCATTCATCCTGATTTCACCCTGTCCCGTATTTGTGAAAACTGTTTATATTGAATGGGATAATAGTGATACTTCAAAGGTAGCATTACACTTCTCAACTGGCGAAGTGAAAAAGAGAGCCGATATCTCAACAAATTGGGGAGATATGTGGGTAGACCACAGAATTACTGGCGACACTGTCTTCTTCCAGTCGGCGTGGAAAGCAGATACAACAGCTGGCTATCGTCGTACTAAATTGATAAATATTGGAAAATTTGATTTTGATGAAAAATGGGTTGCTACTGAACCTACCAAAGATGTGGCTGATAATATTAAACAAGGCGATCTTGTATTCGCAAAGACAGTGGAAAATAACTATGTAAAAATCCATGTGGACAGTGTTTATCTTGACACCGTCGGCACAAGCTGGGTTAAAATTACATACGGTTACCAGAACATTCCTAACCTACCGAATTTAATAGGCAGAAAGTAAATCATCTGTAACTAAAAAAGGGGCGGCTCTGCCGCCCCTTTTTTTATCAAGCAGTTTCTATTCGTTTTCCAATGCGAATTTACGTAATGATTCCTGGTGTCTCTTTCTTATCTCAGTCTGACGATTTTCTCTGGGCATTGCCGCCAGATTTTCAATTCCGAACCAAGTGGTTTTTGCATCGTATGAGCACCAGAAGAAACCAACTGCATCTCCCTTGATATTACTCTTTGAACCAGGTTCTGGTTTTGGACCGTTTACTGCCTCAACATATACTTCACCATAACCCCATCTAACCGAATCAACATAACCCGGGAAGATTCTGCCTGCATTCATTGTAAACGAAGTCCCGTCAATTATTGTATCTAACTCAACATAGTAATCATCCCAGTAACCTGAAGTATCTTCATAGTAAACATGCATATATACATCCAGCCAGTACCAATTGGCGCCACTTGAAGAACCCCAGGTAATATTAAGAGAATTACCTTTGTGAAGAATATAGGTTGTATCCGGGCTGGTAATACTAAAACTTCCCGGCATTGTATCGGTTGCCTCGCCTTTTCCTTCATCGTAATCAATCTTGAATTTACATTCATCACCCTCATCTATCCAGTTAACATAAGCCTGGTAATAAAAATCAGTCGCACCAAAACTATAACTTACAGGAAAGAGTGTATCTTCATTTATTGTAGTTACCGGGATTATCTTAAATCCGTTATATTTGTAGCCTTCAACTACTCCGTATTTTACAAGAGAATCAGGGGTCTCCCAGTAAAACCATACATGACCCATTATTGATGCCCTTTCACCTTTGCCACAGCCAATCACAAAGAGCATCACAGTTCCAACCACACATAAAAGTTTTTTCATAATGCCTCCTTTCGCACCAATTATATATACAATTTCCAAAATGTCAATAGGAAATGTAAAACTTCGGTTATTTACCTTTTATTAAAGAAAATGCCTCAGCCCTGGTTGCTGCGGACTGCATAACACCACGGATTGCTGATGTAACTGTCAAAGTTCCGGGTTTTTTTACACCGATCATTGAAAGGCAGAGATGCTCTGCTTCAATTACAACAAGCACACCCATCGGCTTCAGATTTGCCATCAGAAAATCTGCGATTTCATGGGTTAATCGTTCCTGTAATAAGGGCCTTTTTGACATAACATCAATCACCCTGACCAGACTTGAAAATCCAGTTACTTTATTTTCTTTGGGAATGTATACAATGTGCGCTTTACCAAAGAATGGTAAGAGATGATGTTCACAGATTGAATAGAATGGTATGTCCTTTATTAAAATCATTTCATCTTCATTCTTTGTCTTATATGTCTTTAATTCTTTCTTGGGATCCTGTTTTACACCCGAAAATATCTCTTCATACATTTCTGCAACACGTCTGGGTGTATCTCTTAAACCGTCACGATTCAAATCCTCACCGATTGCCTTGAGGATTACCTTTACTGCCTGTTCAATTTTTTTCTTATCCATTGTTATCTTCCCTTCCCTTCTTCACCCCTATTTACCCCTTTTCCACCTTCTTCACCCTTTTCATCTTTCACCTTTTTTAGCCCTATTATCTCATCTATTTCTTCGCCATTTAAGATCTCTTTCTCCAATAGTTTTTCCGCAAGTAACTTCAATTTATCAATATTGTTTTTAATTATATCTTCAGCAATCACTTCTGCCTTTTTTATGATATTCTTAACCTCTTCATCAATCTCTCTTGCAGTCTCTTCTGAATAATCTCTATGAATTCCAATCTCTCTTCCTAAAAAGATCTCTTCTTGTTTTTCACCGTAGGTCAAGGGACCAAGTTTTTCACTCATCCCCCATTCACATACCATCTTCCGTGCAAGTTTTGTTGCCTTTTCAATATCATTACCTGAACCGGTAGAAAGGTCCCCAAGAACAAGTTTTTCTGCGACCCTTCCACCGAGCATAAATGCAAGTTGATTGAAACAGTATGTCTTTGAATATGTCCTTCTTTCATCAATCGGTAATGCCTGGGTTACGCCGAGTGCCATTCCCCTTGGTATAATCGTCACCTTATGAATCGGGTCCATTCCTGGAAGGAATTTTGATACAAGAACATGCCCGCATTCGTGGTATGCAGTAAGTCTCTTTTCATCTTCTGATATTATCAAACTCTTTCTTTCAACACCCATCAGGATTTTATCTTTTGCATCCTCAAATTCCTGCATAGTAATTTTATCTTTGTTTCTGCGTGCCGCAAGAAGTGCTGCTTCATTGCACATATTTGCCAAATCAGCGCCGGAAAAACCTGGCGTGCCACGGGCAAGAATTTCAAGGTCAACATCAGGGGCAAGCGGAGTGCGCCTTGTGTGGACCTTTAATATACCCAGCCTCCCCCGGACATCCGGCCTATCAAGCACAATTACACGGTCAAACCTGCCGGGTCTTAACAATGCAGGGTCAAGAATATCAGGACGATTTGTCGCTGCCATTAAGATTATACCTTCATTAACCTCAAATCCATCCATCTCTACCAGCAATTGATTTAAAGTCTGTTCCCTCTCATCATGGCCTCCACCGAGGCCAGCGCCGCGCAATCTACCTACCGCATCTATCTCATCAATAAATACAATGCACGGTGAATGTCTTTTTGCCTGGTCAAACAAATCCCTTACCCTGGAAGCACCAACTCCAACAAACATCTCAACAAAATCCGAACCACTGATTGAAATAAACGGCACACCTGCTTCACCAGCAACAGCCCTTGCCATCAGAGTTTTACCTGTACCTGGAGGTCCTAATAAAAGAACCCCTTTGGGAATCCTTCCACCAAGTCTTGTAAATTTCCTTGGCTCTTTTAAAAACTCAATAACTTCCTGTAATTCCTGCTTTGCCTCTTCCACACCTGCAACATCATTGAATGTTGTTGAAGGCTTATTTTCCAGAACAATCTTTGCCCTGCTCTTTCCAAATCCCAGTGCGCGATTCTGTCCTGATTGCATTTGCTTTAAAAATAGTGCCCATATTCCAATAAGCACTAACCAGGGAATAATTCCAATTAAAATATCGGTCCAGCCCGAGCGCTGTTTTACAAAAACCTCAACATTATATTTCAAGAGTTCATCAACGAGTTTTGTGTCTTCAAACGGTATCAATGTGTTGAATTCGCTATAACTCTTACCATCATAAGGTATCGGGCTCCGGAAAGTTCCTTTTATTGAACGCTCGGAGATTGTGACTTTTTCAATATTTCTAATCCGCAGTTCCCGATAAAAGATTGAGTAAGGAATATTTGCTGAACGACTGCCCTGCCCAGAAAAATACTGCATTCCAAACCAGACGATTAAAACCAGAAGGGTCCATACAATCGCGGTCTGCCAGGCTTTGCTCTTCTGTTGTTTCTTATTCGCCATGATATACCCCAATATATCTCAAATTCCGATATTTATTCATATAATCAAGCCCATAACCAATTACAAATACCTGAGGGATATTAAAGCCGACATATGTCAAGGGAACATCTACAATCCTGGCATCCTTTTTATTTAATAATGTACAGACTGCTATGCTTCTTGGCTTTTTTGCCTTTAAATTGTTAATAATATACTCAAGTGTCCTTCCTGAATCCACAATATCCTCAATAAGAATAACATCCCGGTCCTCAATATTCAGTGAGAGGTCCTGCGTAATCCTTACCACCCCGCTTGACTCAGTTCCAGTATAACTTGATATACCCAGAAAGTCAACTTCCACAGGTATCTCCAGTTCCCTTAATAAATCTGCAAGAAATACAAATGCACCTTTGAGAACACCAACAACGATTGGATTCTTCCCTTTGTAGTCATTATTTATCTCCTTGGCTATTTCCTTGATTCTTTTCACTATATCTTCTTCTTTAATTAATATCCTCATATTGTACCTTAAGGATATCTTCAGTATCTTTTTCAATGAATGCACGGTAGGCACGATAAACGCCGAGCACCCATAGAATCCCTTCTCGGTCACACAAAAGAATTAAATCATCCCGTTCATTTACAGGTATTTTCTTTTCATTCAGTATTTCTTTCAATTTTTTTACTCCATTTTTAATCCTTACTATATCACCTGTCTTTCTCTTTCTCAAAATCAAAGGCGGACAGAGTTGAGAATAATCAAACACCTCTGAATTTTCTGCTTTCTTTTTTAAATCAAATTTTTTTACAAGTTCTGCCTGAATCACAAATTTTCCGAACTCAACTGGATTGCCAACTTTCAATTGAACTTCGGGTTTGTTGTTTGATTTTCTTTCAACAAATCCCATAAAAACTTTGTCATAAATTTTCTGGGCATACATACCACCCGGAAGGTTTAAAAATTTCCCACTAACTTTATATCCTAGACCCCTTATCATCTCAATATGTTTACTTTCTATTCCAGTAAGGTCTCCTTTCAATTCCATTAACATTTTCATAATGAGCCGGTTCCCAATTGCTTTATTATAATAAAATAAGCGATTTAAGTCAATAGTTAAACCATTGCCTTTCTTTTTTACCAAATTTTTATAAACTTCGTTGGCAACCCCCTGCAAAAATTCTTC
>JBDRWA010000133.1:0-5888 GCA_039802145.1 Caldifarciminota bacterium
GAAAAAGCACCCAAAGTTGCCGTTTACATACCAGAGAATTTTGAACCTTGGGATGATGCTGTCACCCTTGCCTTAGAATACGCCAAGATCCCTTATGACCAGATCTGGGATGAGGATGTATTGAAGGGGAAACTTGTAAAATACGACTGGCTCCATTTACACCATGAAGATTTCACCGGTCAATATGGAAAATTTTATGCTTCTTATCGTAATGCTGAATGGTATCAAGAAGAGGTAAAGAAGAATGATGAAATGGCGAAGAAGCTCGGATTTAAAAAAGTATCAAAACTCAAACTTGCTGTTGCACTGGCAATAAAAGATTATATAAATCAAGGTGGATTTGTATTTTCAATGTGTTCAGCCTGCGACACCTGGGAGATTGCACTCGCTGCACAATTTACTGATATATGTCATAATGTATTTGATGGGGACCCATTTGACCCTAATGCCAATAATAAACTTGATTACGCTCAATGCCTTGCTTTTGAAAATTTTCAGGTTATACTTGACCCTTTGGTTTACGAACATTCTACAATTGATGTTACATTAGAATCTGCACAACGCGGTCCGAATACATATTTTTCATTATTTGATTTTAGTGCTAAATTTGACCCTGTTCCATGTATGCTTGTTCAGAACCATACTTCTTTAGTCAAAGAATTTTTAGGGCAATGTAGTGGTTTTAGAAGAAATACAATAAAACCGTCAGTGCTGAGCCTGGGTGAGGTGGTTGGGACTGAAGAGGTAAAATATATCCATGGTAATTTCGGAAAAGGAACATTTACCTATCTTGCCGGACATGACCCTGAAGATTATCAGCACTTTGTTGGTGACCCTCCAACCGATTTAAGGAACTATAAAAATTCTCCAGGGTATCGTCTAATATTAAACAATGTTCTTTTTCCGGCTGCACGAAAGAAGGAGTTAAAGACATAACTAAATCAAGATTGTTGATACCATTAATAGAAATAAAAGACCAGGAGCTTCTGGAATTTAATGACCTGAGAGAGAGTGAGCTGAATTTTACAGATAAAAGGTATTTTACAAATCTAAAAATTGTTAAAGCATTGGTAAAGGTTATAAAAAAGGTAATCGGAATAAGTATAGATTTTAATGTACAATTTACTGTCGAACTTACCTGCGCACGTTGTCTGAGTAACTTCAGACAAAAATTTAATGAAAACCTGCATCTTGATTATGTGGCAGGTAAAGACCCCCTTCTTACTATGGAGAAAGTTGAATTAAAACGCGGGGATATTGACAAGGTTTATTACACTGGTCCTAATATTGATCTCAGTATTGGAATAAGAGAGACAATAGTTCTCGCAATACCTCCGGTTCCTTTATGCAAAAAAGAGTGCAAAGGATTGTGCCCAGTGTGTGGGAAGAACTTAAATGACGGGACTTGTAATTGTAAGGTGTCTAAATCAGGTTTATTTACGCCAAGAGTAAAAGATGTTTAACCTTTTTTTAATTGGAGTATTATCCTTTGATACAATATTGAATGTCCCGGAATTGAAGTGTGCTCATTACGGGATTTGTATTTTCGATTTAAGCAATGATAGTTTGCTGTATAACTATAATGGTGATAAATTATTTGTGCCTGCATCAAATATGAAAATTATTACCACAGCCACTTCATTACATTTTTTGGGAAATCAATTTCAATATAAAACCCGCCTATATCTAAAGGGTCAAGTAAAAGGGAACAAATTAATTGGTGATATCGTCATACAGGGCGGAGGAGACCCGTATTTTAATCTTGAGAATCTTGAAAGGCTCGTAAATAAAATAAAAACCCTTAATATCTTAGAGATAACCGGTGGGATATGTGTTGTTGATGATTATTTTACAAATGAACGCCTACCGGTTGGTTGGTCCTGGCACTATCTTGATGCGAAGTATGCACCTGAAATAAGCGCTCTTTCATTCAATAAAAATGTAGTATCAGTACGGATACGGCCGACAAATGACGGAGATTTAGCCAACGTTTACATTTATCCCGCAACCAATTATGTGAAATTAATGAATCGTATAAAAACATCTGCCAATGGCGAAAATTTAATTATTTATAGAAAACCCGAAGAAAATATGATTGTTGTTGACGGAACCATAAATATAAAAAATGCACGGGACATTGATGTGGCAGTTAAAGATCCCGCATTATTTACTGGCGAATACTTAAAAGAACGGATAGTCTCCCTTGGTATAAAAGTTTCAAATCCCGTGAAGCGGATAAGTAGTTGTGATTTATTTAATCAAGAGTCTGTTCCCATAGTGATTGATTCGGTTTGTTCCCCTGTTTTGTTTGAAATAGTGAAAGAGACTAATACAGAGAGCGAAAATCTTTATGCAGAAATACTATTGAAAACACTTGGGGCTGAATTATACAAAGAAGGAAGTTTTTCTGCGGGCATTAGAGCAATAAAAGAGTTTCTTAATATATGTGGTGTAGATACCTGCAATATCTCAATATGGGATGGTTCAGGGCTTTCAAAACACAATCTGGTATCGCCTCTTGCCCTAATTAGTATTCTTAAATATATGTATAAGAGCAAACTTTTTGAAGATTTTTGCAGGTCGCTACCCGAACCTGGTAAGGGGACGTTGAAGGGTCGTTTTAATGGCTTTACTGATACACTTCAGGCAAAGACAGGCGCAATTCAAGCCTCTTCCTGTTTGAGCGGTTATCTCAAAATAAACGGAAATTTCTATGCATTTTCAATGCTCTTCAATAATTTTACCTGTCCGACAAAAAAAATTGCGCAAATACAGGAGAGGCTCATCCGTGCTTTTATTGAAAGAATGCGTAATAGTAATATTAGCAATAATCCCGAATTATTTTATCCAGCGGAGGTCATAAAACAATGATTGATTTCAAAAAAAAGCATCGTATCATACCTCCCAGAAAACATTATCAGCCAATGCGATTCGTGGGTCTGGGTTTGATTCTGATGTTGGTTATAATCTTTATTCTGTATAAATTAATTATTAAATAATGAGTCAGTTGGGCAAAACTAAGCGTCAGTAATATATTTTTTGTTATTTATGTTAACGACGGCGGCGCAATATTCTTAAAAGTATCATAATTCCGATGACAATGAATATTAAGGGCCAATCACGATAAAATGAAAAACGCAAACCATAATTGGATGCCCAGATCCAGAGTCCAATTAATATAAGAAATATTGGCCAGAATAATCCGCATCCCATCTGTCCTCCATCTTATTACATTTTACTTTCTATTTTTACATCACCATAACGATTATTTATAATAATCTTAGCTTTTGGAGAATTCAGGATTCCCTTAAGATAATTGCGCCTTTTAATCGTCTCTTTCAAAGGCAAGTTGCAATGTATATCACCGTACATATTTGATATTTCAATTTCTGCTTCAGATTTATCACTTATTCTCAAAATCACATTTCCAGAGCGTGATTTGATTTCTATTTTATCTACCCTTTCATATTCAATCTCAACATCCCCTGAAACAAATTCGCCTTCAAAACTTCCACTCAAACCGGCACCAGCAATATCCCCTGATACAGAAAGAATTTTAATCTTTCCATCTATATTATTCAATGTTAAATCTCCTGATACACCTTTTATTTCAACATCATATTCTTGGGAGCGTCTATTTTTAAATTTCCGCTGATTGTCTTAATCAATAATGTATTATTTTCTTCAGATATTCTGGCTATGCCATCTTTCTCTATAATAAAATTGTCAACATCTTTCCCATTTATTTCAATATCCCCACTTATACCTTTGAATTCAAGTCTTTTCTTACCAGAGGGAACCTCAATTCTTTCGGAGGTAGTATGATTTTTAAAGGAAGCACTAAAAATCGTTCCCATCATATCAGACATCATATCAGAAAATGATTCTATTCCTTGCCAGAAAAAACCGCGCCGTTTTTTGGATTCGGATTCACCGATTGCCTCAAGGAGCCTTGCTGCTTCTTCAGCAGTGATTTTCCCTTCTTCAAGAAGTTTTAATATTTTTATTCTTTCATTCAATATACACCTCCACTCGTTCGTTCTTTTCAGCATCATCTACTTCCACAAGGCTGTATCTACCAGATTCACTGATCTCGCTCAAAATTTTATCAATTAATTCTGGAGTAAGTTCGTCAAAGGAAAACTGCTTTCCTTTTATATTCATTTTGATGCCTTCTGGAGATAGACCCTGAAAAGTGGCTCCGAGTTTTAAAAATAATTTCAGTGCGCCAATTGGAATATCTACTTTGACTTTTGGTTTTTCTATATCCTTTTCAAAGACGCGTACCTTCAAATACCGTGCCTTTTCTGGAGCCTCCTTTAGCGCCCCAATCAGACGTTCGGCTTCTTCTGGTTTTAATTTTCCTTCTGCAACCATATGAAGGATTTTTCTTATCTCTTCAGACATAAAAACCTCCTTATGATTTTCTTTTTACAAAATACTTGATAAATTTAACCAGACCGAATAACACAATGAGCGCTGGCCAGTCTCTATGCCAAGCGATATGGATTAATCCAAGGTTTGAAATCCATACAATGAAACCAATGATAATAAGCAAAATTGCGTCAAAGACGGGCAGGATAAAAATTTTTATTTTGCACCTCCTTTTTTTCTACTTTTTAATATGGTAATGGCTTCCTCTACCGATAATTTACCTTGAGCAATTGCATCAATAGGGTCAATGGTTTCCTCATAAGGTTTGAGATTAAGGCTCTTTAACAGGTGTTCAATCTTTGCTTTTATGGTGGGATAGGAGACACCCAGTATTTTCTCAATGTCAGTTATTTTACCTTCAGTTCGTAAGAATATCTTTAGAAATTCATAATCATCTTCAGGGAGTTCGCAGAATTCACATTGAGGAAAATCTTTTTTCACCCTTAGGTCACAGTCTTTACACCTTAACTCGCTTATGACCATCCTTCCCCCGCATAATGGGCAATTTTTAATTTTTTTAATCATACACATATATTATAATCAAAATTTTTAAAAAATCAAGGGGTAAAATGAATAAAAATTAAAATAAGGTTATTTTGTAATCAAACCTATCTATGCTTATCCTTGATAGTTTTGAGCAAAATTGGTGGAGGCGGCGGGATTCGAACCCGCGTCCAGAGTGCTTCAGTGAAGAGGACTACATACTTAGACCCTTTATGAATCTCCCCTAAACTTGACCAAGGGTCGGGTTGTTCAGGGCAGCCTTTTATAATACCACTACCAGTCCCAAAGGCTAAGGAATGATAGGGTTTTGCCCTTTATGACGCCTGTTCCGGGTCGGGCAGTTCCCGGACAGACGTGGCTGCACTTATTTATGCAGCCAGTGCGTATCCTGTGTTTACAGGATGTTTTTTTCTCATGGTCGGATTAACGAGGTGACCAGGACCCTCGGTATGCCCTCTTTCACCCCATTCACCCTGTCAAAACCGTTCGCCCCCATTATTTTGACAATTTCAGTTGTGTACTTGTATATTATACTTTTATTTTGCTATTTGTCAAGCCTTCGGGTAAACCGGTAATGTCAAATAATTGTGTGGAAATTCTATTTGAAGACAACATAACGGTGCTCCTTCCATTTGTTATTGTATTTGTTAAATAATGCAAAGATAATTCGCTCGCAACTCGCCACATTGGCAAACAACGACATCGGTCGTGTCCGCCGCCGCAATTCTTTAAATAGACGCTCAATCGCATTGGTCGTCCTCAATTTCCTCCATAACTTCTTATCCTCTTGAATGAAAACTAATAAATCCTCAATATCGCGCTCTAAACACGCCACCGCCTTCGGCACAACCCCACGCCACTTCTGACACCAATTTTTATAACGCCGCACCGCCTCCCGATAATTACTCGCCCCATAAATCCCTTTCGCCTCACCTAAACACTCCTTCTGA
>JBDRWA010000134.1:0-5872 GCA_039802145.1 Caldifarciminota bacterium
TATTGATGAGGATACCCTCTGCGCTTTCGTCTTTCGCACTTTTTATTATGTCCCTGTTACATTTAAAAAATTCTGGACAAAACTGAGAGAGCAAGCGATCAAAGGTTCAAAGGCAGAACTGTCGGATTTTTCAGAGATAATCGACATATCCCCTTGGCCAACGTGGTCAACTCCTGACAAAGAATTAAAAGGTAAAAAAACAAAGAGAAAAGAATCTATAGAGCCAGATATTGTAGTTGAAACAGACACTTCTATTTTAGTTGTTGAGGCGGAATTAACCAAAAATTTTGAGGCAAGTCAATTAGTTGAACAGTTTCTTGTTTCTGCAGAGCAATTTTCAGACAAGAAAAAGGAAATCTTCCAATTACTCCTGAATAAGACCTTATGTTATCCTGGGCAACTCGATGATACAATTAAAGAAATTTGTAAAAACCATCTGTCCTATCCCAACGTGCAAAAACTTTTGAAACATCTTTTGTGGTTTAATTGGCAAGGTGTAATAGAACTTTTTCAGGAATGTTTAGAATTGTTATTATCTGACTTAGAGAGAAAAATCATATGGGATACAATCAAAACGATGTTAAAAGTTGAAAATGGTATTCTTTTTCCTGTAACATTCCCAGGTGCGATATTAAAAAAGATGAACGAGTCAAAAAATGATATTACTCGACTGACTAAGTTTTTGCAAGAAATCATTTCCTTTGATACTCGGTCGCTTTTAAATATTCAAAACAATAAAGATGAAGTTAAAAAATTTATTCAGTATTTAGAGAATGTATTTGAGAAATTTCAGGGAGGTTAATATGGATGAACAAAAAATACCACTTGAAAAACCTGACGAATTGGCAGGTCTGGTCTTAGATGCCAGTGCCGAGATTTTTGGATGGATAAAGTATATCAATGATAATATTTATCAGGAACTTAAAAAGCATTTTAAAGAGAATCAGATTACCATGACTGCCGCTCCAGCACGCATACCGATATATTCGAATAACATATGTTTAATCTCGCTGTCAAAAGATTTGTCAGGAGATTATAAATGGGGAACCAGAGGTGCTGCTACTCTTAAAATGCCGGAGACATTTGTTTGGACAATGATTGCAATGTATAAACCTAAAGAGAAAAAATGGCACTTAGAAATAGGGTGGGGTAAGTTTGAAAAAGTGAGAGTTAAGAATAGGAGAAAAGAAGGTTCTACAGACATTGCCCGTCAGTTACTTGAAGTTGTAAATGAAAATCGCGATAAAGAAGGCACTGCAGATACAGATAATGCTACAGGTGAATATAAAGTATTTAATGGTTGGAAGTCTTTATTTAAATACAGCTCGCGAGAAAAAATTGGTGAATTGGTTCAGGAAATTAGTAATAGTTTCCGGCAGATTGAATTGAGTTATGAAAACAAAAAGGGATAGCAAGGTTTTGGAACTTCTTGGTTCTTAATAAATAATCTGGCTCAATAATTTATTTGATTTACTATTGGAGGTGAAAATGTGTAGATTATTTGGTCTGATTGCGAATAAAGAGGTTGATATAAGATTTTCTATGCTGGAGGCGAGGAATAAATTTAAAGAACAGGGCAGGACAAATTACCACGGATGGGGGATTGGCTGGTATGAAAAAGGAAGGGCTAAAATAGAAAAATATGGCGAGAGTGCCTTTACATCAAATAGATTTGATAACCTGGTAAAAGAATTAACATCAAGGATTTTTATTGCCCATGTGCGGCTTGCCTCAAGTGGAAGTAGGGCCGATAAGAACGCCCATCCATTTTTATATAAGAATTGGCTCTTTGCCCATAATGGCACTATAAACTGCGATAAGATGCTACGGAAGTTATTGATAGAACCTTATAGCAAAAACTTCACAAGCGAACCGATTGACTCGGAAATCTATTTCCGATTTATCATTCAAAATATAGAAAAAGAAGGGGATATAATACAGGGTATAAAAAATGCAGTTAAGATTGTAGTTCCCGGTGCCTCTGGGGCAAATTTTATTCTTTCTGATGGCGAAAGTATTTACGGATTCAAGTATGGAAAAGAATTGTATTTTCTATCCCGTGACCCTAATTCTTTATCTTCCACTTCAAAAGTGACCGGTGCCTTGATAGAATCTAAAAGACTATTGGATGAAAAGGCGGTCATCATCGCTTCAGAAAAACTTACCGATGAAAGATGGCAGGAAGTGAAGGAGGGAGAATTGATCATTGTGAATTCTAAACTTGAGATAAGAAGAGAAGTATTATTATAACTGGGAGGAATGAATGGCAAATTATGATAAGTGGCTGCAAGATGTAGTGGAGGCGGCGGAAGAGGTATTGAAAAACCTGCCGCCTGTTGAATTTAAAGAAGAAGCCTATGAAGAGGCTTTATGCCATGAGATGCGTATTCGGGGGATTCCGTATGAACGACAGAGGAATTTTGAACTACTTTATAAGGGATACAAAATTGGGACAGGGAGAGTCGATTTTATAATCAATCCCTACTGGGCAACCAAAAAAGAGGAGAATGTTTTAGAAATTAAAAGTGTAAAGAAAATAGAAAAAAAGCATATCAAGCAGGCGAAGGTATATATGAATTCGCTTGGGATAAAGAAAGGTGCGGTTATGAGTTTTCACTACGAGGTTGGTGTGCAGGTAGAACCATTAGAGTTGTCAACAGTAAAGCCAATCAGCTGGTCAGTTGTACAACCAAAAGTTAAAAAAATTGAAAAAATTAAGCTATTTCTTGAGTACGCATTGAACGAGGTATATCAATATTTTGGTTCTGAATTTATATACCGAGAGTCAACTAATATTGAAAGTTATAAAAAAGCAATGGGAGTGGAATTTCGTTTGAATGGCATAGATTTCAAATCGGTCTCGTTTCCGGTGATGTATAAAAACCAGACTGTTTATGAAGATAAGATTGATTTTGTTTTTGAAGACAATACTGCACTTGTCCTTTCTATTTATGAAAACCAGGAAAATATAGATACAGATAGAGCAATTTACGATTACTACGCCCAATTGATAGGCATAAAGAAGATGTATCTTGGTATGATTCCCAAAAAAGAGACCGAAAATGCATTCCTGATTGAAGTATGGTGAAGGGCAAAATCTTTATAATTCGCTATGTTGTTGAGATTTTATGAAGAAGAAAATAGAAACTTTTGAATTTATAAAAGAACCGAAAGAGTTAAGCGAACTCTGGTATCGGGCAATCACTGGTTGCCTTGATGATGTCAAAACAAAACAGGATTTTGTAAAGAATTATTTCACAAAATTTTTGGGCAGACGGTTAAAGAAAGAAGAAACCATAGGCAAGCAGTGCATCAGGGTTTATTTTGACAATAAGGGTGATTTGCTTGAGGCAAAGATATATAACACAAAAGGGGAAGGGGTCCTCAATATCAATTTTGATATACCATTTGGGGTGGAAAAGAGTAAGCCAAAAGAAAAATTGAAACCGCCTTTCATTGAAGAGACAGGAATAGTGAAGATTCTAAATGTTGAAGATGTAATCAACAATTGTATAAAACCTGAAGGTGATTTGGTTATCAATGACAATGAGATTACATTGGTTTTTAGAAAGATTTCCTTATCACCATTTGATATATACATCACTGACCCGATGTCTTTTCTTTTTTGGGACATCTTAAATGAGGAGTTCCTATTATATAAAAAGGGATATAAACTCATAGAGATGGCAAAATTGGATATTGATGGTGTTATTGACTGGGGCAAAAGGCACAAGTTCAATGAGGATGGGCTTTTAATAAGACAGGAATTTTATACGGGCACACCCTGGGGCGGAACTATTGTTGATGAAATTACGGAATGGAATTACGAAATAAAGAAACATCAGGTAGTAATGAAACATTCTGATGTCCGTAAAGGAATTGTTATGAGGATGAGTAGATATGAGATAGATGATAATGGTGCCATAATCAGGCATATTGAATATTTACATAGTCCTTTAAAGGCAAAGTCATTGTTGAATGAAAATTATTTTTTATCAAGAGAGCATCATTATAAATATAACGAAAATGGTCAAATAAGCGAGGTCATCACCAGAAACCATTCAGATTTTGGTGGGCAAACAAGAGAGAAATTTTCATACGACTCAGAGAATAGATTGATTCTTGAAGAGTTCTTTGACAGTAATAACAAACTGGAGTCAAAGACAAGTTATGAATATATCAGTGCAACCAAGGTAAGGGTGAAATCACAATTTTACCCGAATTCATTCGTGTATCAAGCAACACAAAATCCTTGAATTCTCACTTTCGGTATCGGTGCTGACTCGTTTTATTTTACAAATTTCTGGTGAAAAAGGCAATCGTTATCTACTTGTGGATTAGCAGAAGTAGTCAGTGGTCGGTAGCCGACTCTTGATATTGTTCCACAATTCCAGAATAGTAATTGGTAAGTTTTTTCCAATTTGTAGCGGTCGGATTTATCCGACATAATAAAAAAAGAACCAAAATATTGTGCGATAAATCGCACCGCTACATTTTTCTCAATAATGGAATGGTGGAGAGTAGATTTCAAGATTTCAAAATTTTGAAATGTTCAGAAATTTGGACAATGATAAATGGTAGGTTTGGGCTAAATCTACTCATAGATAAAGATGGATATGTACTAAGACGTTATTGACTTTTAAGAATTGTTAAGTAAAATGAATTATGGAAATAGTTTTTAGCCGCCACGCACGACGAAGAATGAAATGGAGAAATTTAAATCCGGAAGAGATTATTGAAACCGTACAATCGCCAGAAAAAGTTGAAGATACCATTTATGGAAGAAAAAATGCCTACAAGAAAATAGGTTTAAAATTTTTAAAGGTCACTTATATTGAAGAAAAAAGTAGGATTGTTATTATCAGTGCAGTTGATAAAAATAAGTAGGAGGAAAAATGAAAATAGAATTTGATAAACAGGCTGATGCGCTTTACATATATATGCAAGAGAGACCCGTTAAAAAAACCAAAGAGATTGAAGAGGGAATTTTAGTCGATTTTGATGAAGATAACCGCCTCATAGGAATAGAAATCTTAGATGTCACCAAACGTTTTAATCTTTCGGATATTGTTAATCTGCAAATTGAAAATCTGCCGGTTGAAACTTCTGCTGGTTAAATAACCCAAACATCTTTGCAAAAATAGGTTTGGTACGATGGCATGAATTGGAAGTCGAGAAGAAGGTGACGAATACAGAATGATCTCTTAAGGTTCTTTGTATACATTATACACTTCTTTGCCTTGTCAATTTGACAATTGTTAAAGTATCAAATTATAAAAGGATGACGCTATACTGCATTATTATCCCCCTTTGATATTATTCTATTGTTCCAGAATTCCATAATTATGGAATAATGGAATGGTGGAGAGTAGATTTCAAAATTTCAAAATTTTGAAATGTTGAAATGCAGGAGCCACTCAAGGAAAATATGCCATCATTTTATTTAATGAAAAGATTATAACAAACTTCTATACAAATCCTTTGTCTTTTCAGATGGTTCGCAACCGAGTTCTTTTTTGAAAATGCTTTCGCATCTTCTATACTGGGCAATTGCCTTTGCCTTTTCACCTGCCTGCATGTAGCAGTGCATAAGAAATCTATGTGCCTCCTCATCAAGAGGGTCATTGATAAGCAATTTTGCGGTAAGTTCAATTGCCGAATCAGTTTGTGCCTTTTTCAGGTAAATATCTCCAAGTGCTAATACTGCCAGACGGAATCTCTCGGAGTAATAATCTCTCATTTGAAGAATCCAGTCATCGTAAAATCCTTCAAGAAATTTCCCTTTATAAAGGTCAATTGCTTCCAGAAGAGCACGCTCGGCACTATGAACCTTACCTTCATTTAATGACTTTTCTGCCTCAGAGATTTTAAT
>JBDRWA010000135.1:0-5810 GCA_039802145.1 Caldifarciminota bacterium
ATGACGGTGGATCAAATATGGGACCAATTGGAGGTATTGCTGGAACATTTACCCAGGGAATGGATTTTAACTACGGTGGTGAGAATGAATGGATGGACCATATAAGTCCTTTAAATCCCGGTTCATTTTTAATCTTTAGATACACAGATAATTAGTTTGATTGCGGGGTTGCCTATGATGCGGGAACCTATCGTACAGTTGCGACTTCTTTTGAACTTGGAGCACTTTTTGATGGAACACCACCTTCAACCAGGGCTGTTTTGCTTGATTCAATTATGCATTTTTTTGGTTGTTTACACGGAATCGCTGAAGAAAAAACTACAATACTACAGCGTGTAAAATTAAGTTTGCAGATTTACCCGAATCCATTCAGGAACTACCTTGTGATTGAATTCCAAATCCCAAATCCCAATGACCAAACAAATTCCAAATCCCAAAATCCAAACGAAAATCTTGCTACTCGCTACTCTCTACTCGCTAATCTCCGTATCTATGATGCTACCGGCAGGTTGGTTAAAGATCTTTCTCGGTTAACGGTAAACTGTGAACGTTCAACGATTGTCTGGGATGGTTGTGATGATTTGGGTCGCAGGTTACCTGCGGGAGTCTATTTTGTGCGGTTGGAGGCTGGAGATTTTGTAAAGATAAAAAAAGCAGTATTGTTGAAATAGGGATATAACCAAATCCTCTCCCTTTTTAAGGGAGAGGAAAGGGTGAGGGTTAGGGTTTATTCAATTTCCAGTTTAATGTAGAATGCTGAAAATCCGCTGTTCTTTCCAATATTGCGAATGTAAGCTTTAAAAAAATGGAGAGAAGTCAGGGTGTTCAAATATTGACTTTCTCATAAAATCAAATATAATTTTAAATAATGGATCACGGATCCGTATTACAATTAAAGATTATTTTCGGGGCGTGGCGCAGCGGCTTAGCGCACTTGGTTTGGGACCAAGGGGTCGTGGGTTCAAATCCCTCCGCCCCGATTTTAGGAACAACAAAAAGGGAATAGGAATTTATGAAAAAAATATTAGTAATTTTGTTTTTCATTTCATTACTACTTGGTATTGATTATAGCAATATTCCATTATTACGCTGGGCAGGTCCTGAAGGAACGTTGCCAGGCACCTACGAAGAATGGATAGCACAAAATCCGTATTCAGAATTTTTCTGTTCGCTTGATAAAATTGTTTACGGAGACAGCCGGGCTGGTAATGTTGCCATTTTGACCCAGCAGAGTATTGCAAATGCGCTTATAAACGAAATCAATCAGTTGATAAACAATCTGCAACTGGAGGGTTACACAGTTTTCAGTTACCAGATATCCGGTGGTACCCCTGAAAACTTACGAACATTTTTACAAAATCTCTATAATAACAACAACATTGAAGGTGCTCTTTTTATTGGCAATTTGCCGGTCGCCTGGTTTGAAATCGCCAATGATTATAATCAATATGGTTATGCCCAGTTTCCCATTGATTTGTTTTATATGGATTTGAATGGAACATGGCTTGATACAATGAATACAGGTAATGGTAAATATGATGGGCATACCGGCAATATCAATCCGGAAATTTATATTGGTAGACTCACACCAACTGGTATTGGTACTGATACAGTTACTTTAAAAAATTATTTTCGCAAGGATAATGCCTATCGTCATGATACACTTGCCTTACAGCGCAGGGCGCTTTTCTTCTGTGATGATGATTGGATTCCTTGGGCACCACAGTGGGCTTGTGAAGTCTCGGTTTTATATCCAGATACGATGAACTACTGGCATGCAGAAACGACCAGGGCTTCAATTTATAGAACAAAATTGAATACGCCTCAAGCCTGGGTTGCAGTTTTTGCCCATTCGTCTCCGAGTTTACATCAATTTAAATATAACAATGGTAATTCCTATGATTATTATTATGCAAGCGAGTATACTAATCAAAACCCGCCAGTAAATTTCTATAATCATTTTGCCTGCTCATTTGCAAGATATACGGAAAATGGATATGGTGGTGGTAGGGCGATATTCAATCAAAGTTATGGGCTGGGTGCTGTCGGTTCAACCAAGACCGGGAGTATGCTTGAGTTTTATTATTTCTATCACCCACTTTCTCAACAAAAGACCCTTGGCCAGGCATTTAAAGATTGGTTCACCTATATTACTGCCAATGGTGTTACATTTGATGAACTCTGCTGGCATTACGGAATGACTTTACTTGGAGACCCGTGGTTAAAACCCACCGGGCATAATCTATCAATTAATGAAGACAATAAAGATATTGCCTATAATCCAATCACAATCCAGAATACAATTTCAAATAAAAAGATTGTAATTAATTTAAATATTGATTCACCAGGTTATGTAGATATCACTATATATGATTGTATGGGAAGGAAGGTAAATAATATTTTTAAGAAAAAATTTATTAATGAAAATCAGAAAATTGTTTGGAACTTTGATGATAACTATAGAAGATTTTCTAATGGAGTATATATAGTCAAAACCGAGATTAACAAAAAGATTTACACTGAGAAGGTTATACTGATTAAATAAAAAATATGTAGTATTAGCAGATATCTTCCTCACTCAATCTCTTATCACAGCCAGAAAAATGTTGCCCATTAATAAATTTCTATTCATTCCTCTTGACCTATCAAAATTTTTGAATAGTATTAAATTATGAAAGAAATTTTTTCAATGTGGCGTAATACCCGGATGATTATTTTAACGGCGTTTTCGGCTGCGATTTATGCGGCGGTACTAATTCCCTTTAAGGTAGTAATTCCTTTAATTCCTGGCTTTACCGAATTCAGACCTGCAAATGCAATTCCGATTGTCTGTTCTGTCTTTTTTGGACCGGCCGGTGCTTGGGGTTCGGCAATTGGGAATTTTATCGGTGATGCCTTAGGTGGAACATTCGGGCTGGGGAGCATCTTTGGATTCTTTGGCAATTTTCTCTATGGGCTGATACCCTATAAAATTTTATACCCTGTTAAAACCCCTGATAGAGGTATTCAAATATCTCTGGTTCCAAAAAATCTTTTCATACTCCTCTGGGCAATTTTGAATGCCAGTCTTGTCTGTGCAGGAGTAATTGCCTGGGGCGTTGATATGCTCGGACTCGTCCCTTTCGCTGCACTCGGTAGTATAATATTTTTGAACAACTTTGTCGTTGCTGGCATTTTATCACCAATATTGATCCAATCCCTACAAAAACGCCTTCTCAATTGGCATCTTGTTTATGCTGAAATCATGGAGGAAAAAGACCTACCCAATTATAAATCTCCATTCATAAAAAGGCTTGGTATTATTTTGTTATTTGTTGGTGGAATTTCTGGATTAATCATAGGGATTTCAATCTCACTCGGTGTATATAAATCAGCATTATTTGCAATGGGGTTCAGCCAGGGAATGAAGGGTGGAATTTCTATTGCCTTAGGACTTATTCCATCTTTAATTCTAATAATCGTAAGCCTTTTTTTACTCTAAAGGCCTTTGGATAAAAAAGAAATCCTTGAAATTAATCATCTAAGTATAACATATCCCGATTCTAAACCCGCACTATCTGATTTAAACATTTCTGTTGAGGAAGGAGAATTTATTGTAATTATGGGTAGAACAGGAGCTGGAAAGTCTACATTCGGTTTTTCAATCGCAGGGCTTATTCCACGCATAATAAAAGCAAGAATAGAGGGTAAAATAAAAGTCACCGGTAATGAGATTCAAGAATTGCCAATTCAAGTCGGCATTGTTTTTCAAGATTTTGAGACCCAATTATTTTCTACAAATGTCCTTTTAGAAATTGCTTTTGTGTTAGAAAATTTAATGATTCCACCTGAAGAGATGAAAAAAAGGTGTAAAGAAATATTAGCGCTTCTAAATATAAGACACCTTGCCCATCGTAACATCCTCACCCTCTCCGGCGGAGAGAAACAAATTGTAGCAATTGCATCAGTCATTTCCGGCAGATTTAAGATTTTTGTCCTTGATGAACCGACGACTGACCTTGACCCGATTGGTAAAAGTATGGTATATGATATTTTAAGTAAAATCCCCGGAACAAAGATTCTTATTGATAATGAGCCTGAAAAGGTACTCAAGGCTAACCGTATCATAATTTTGAAAAAAGGAAAGCTCATCGCCTGCGATGAGCCCCAAAAGATTTTTATTGAAAATCAATTTCTTGAAAATAATGGCATCCGACCGATTGATACAAATTACGTCTTCCCAGGTATTTTTACTATTGAAGATGCCCTTAAATTTATCAAGGAAAATAAAATCACTATCAACCCGATTGATTTTAACGAAAAGACACCAAAAACAAAAAAACCAATCATTGAATGCAATTCCCTCTCGTTTGCTTATAATAAAGGCACTAAAGTTTTAGATAATGTGGACCTCGTAATAAACCAGGGTGAATTTTTATCGATCATTGGCCAGAATGGTTCGGGAAAAACAACACTCGCAAAAATTTTATGCAGAATATTGATACCTCAAAAAGGTAGTATTAAAATAAAAAACAAGAATATCCAGGAATATACCCGTAAAGAACTTGCATATTTAATCGGCTATGTCTTTCAGAATCCAGACCATCAATTATTTTGTAATACAGTAAAAGAAGAAATTGCCTTTGCATTAAAAAATTTTGGGTGGTCTGAGAATTCAATTGAAGTTGCAATAAAAGAAGTATTAACATTGTGTGACTTAAAAGGTTACGAAGATAAGGACCCCTTCTCTCTAACCAGAGATGAAAAACAGCGGCTTGCTGTAGCAACTGTTCTCGCATTCAAACCAGAGATAATAATTCTTGACGAACCCACAACCGGTCTTGACTACCAACAACAGAAGAGGATTATGAATCTATTGAAAGAATTAAATAATAATGGTTATACAATCATCATAATTACCCATACAATGTGGCTCGTTGCTGAATATACAAACCGTACATTGGTGATGGCGAACGGCAGAATTGTTCTTGATAAGAATACAAGGGAAATCTTTAAAGATGAAGAAGAATTAATAAAATATCATCTTGAACCACCCCAGATATGTCGGCTGGGGAATAAGTTGGGTGTGAATATCTTAACAGTCGAGGAGTTCAAGAAATGTATCTCTATGTAGAAAAAAGAAGTTTCTTACATTTACTCCATCCGGTGGTTAAGATATTGTTGCTCAGTACCGGATTTATTATCGCTCTCATCTTCAATTCTCCATTATACCTTCTATCTTCTCTTTTTCTGATTGTGTTTATGATTATTTATGCAGGGGGGGTAGCCAATATCTACCGCATGCGAATTATCCTGATATTATTATTCGTTTTCAGTACGATACTCTGGGCTTTTTTTATAAAAGAAGGGAATCTGATTTTTAGATTGGGTCCGCTGTCAGTTACCAATAAGTCTCTATCCTATGGCATTGGAATGGGATTGAGACTAAACCTTATGGTTCTTACTGGCTTATTATTCTTTTCAATAACGATGATTGAAGAATTCGGTTTCGGACTCCATAAGATCGGTCTTCCATATTCCTTCTGTTTTGCAATTTCAACGGCGTTCCGGCTTGTTCCTTTATTTTTACAGGAAGGAACAATTGTTGTTGAAGCCCAGACCCTGCGGGGGCTGGATTTAACTAAAGGAAATATATTTACAAAGATAGAGAGGCATCTTCCCTTGATTGTACCTATATTTGTTACGACGGTAAGAAAGATGGATAATCTATTTCTTGCCCTTGAATCCAAAGGTTTCAAACCCAATAAGAAGAGGACCTTTTATCTTGAAAGGGAATTAGCGTCTGTTGATTATGTGGTCATCATTATCTT
>JBDRWA010000136.1:0-5747 GCA_039802145.1 Caldifarciminota bacterium
TACTTTCCCCTTAATGCCAAAATTCTCAACATAAGGTTATCCTTTGTTTTTAATTATAAATATTATATGCAAAACTTTTAATTTGTCAAGAAACAGATAAAAGAAATCACGGAGATAATCAAAGATGAATTTGACCAGCAACCTGAGGTAGCATTATTAAAGACCATTCCGGGCATTGGTGATGTATTTGCCCCGCTCATTGCCTTGGAGATATGTGATATAAAGCGGTTTAGTAATTATAAGAGATTGTGGTCATATGCGGGTTTGGTGCCTACTACCTATGCTTCAGGAAAGCGGGTTTATCATGGGGGTTTAATTAAGCATGCGAACAAATGGTTGCGTTGGGCATTTGTTGAAGCTGCGCACTCATCAATCCGCACCTCTTTTTATTTTGGTGCTTACTATAATCACAAAAAGACGACAATAGGAATACCGGCGGCGATGATTGCGACGGCGCGGCGTTTAGCCAAAATTGTTTATTATGTCTTAAAAGAAAAACGGCCATATATAGAATTTGAACCTCGGTTGTCCTCAATCGAAATTAGCCGTAGGGGCTCAGGTCAAGGATAGGAAACCGAGGTCCAATTTAGGTACGATGTGCCATTAGGCACCAAAAGAAGAATGACTTGATTAATTATAATCAAAAGTAGACAAATATGCAATAATTAAATTTAACTATTGACTATTTTTCAAAGAAGGGTAAAAATTGCTGAGTCTCAGCGGAAAGGAGTCAGTAAAAATGATAGGAATATTGACGAATAGAATCGACCACAGACATATTTTAGTTTAAATGTACATAATTTCTAACCGTTTATGGGCTTTGAGGAAATTTAATATCCAGATTAAGACCGAATTGCAGGCGATTTGATAATTGAATTTTGATTGGGCAAAGATGTGATAGATAAGACTTAAGCAATTATTAAATTCTATTGACGATGTCACTTCACAAGCTGATTCAAAGGGAGTTGACCGTTTTATCTTAAATTTCCCTTACTTACCGTCATAGATAATTCATAATCTTGTTAAGAAAAAGATTAGAGAGAAGTTCGGAAATTTCGCCCTTGACAAGAAGAATATCTTAGTGATTCTTATATTACTTGTTTAGATCTATCGTGTAAATTAACGGATATTATAGGAAAGAGGTGAAAATCAGAAGAATAAAGCCTTTGTTTGGAACTATATTAGCCATAATAAAAGAGAGTTTAACTACTCCTTTCCACTTACGAAGTGGCGGTTTGTACGAATTTGGGATTTATCCATAAGCCTCCTTTCATCAACATTATACTTTCAGTATATTAAGTTTTAATTAACCAAATGTTAAAAGATGGTTAAGATAGATTGTCATTTTCGCCCTTGACAAATGTAAATTATTGATTAATATATAATAGGCTTAAGTCTTGATAAGAACACTTTTTTATAGAAAGGAGGTGAAATCGAAAAAATACGGGTTTCATTTAGAAATTAGAGATATACTAACCATAAAGGGGGTGTAAGGTGCGAACAACACTATTGGTGTTTGGAATTATATCGTTTATAACATGGGGTAGTGCAGATTGGGAATCTATCGGACCATACGGTGGCTATATAAGACCAGTTATGGTATCATTCAGCGATCATAATATTGCGTATGTTGCCACATACAGCTCGCCAGCATTCATTGCAAAAACTACCAACGGTGGTACGAGTTGGACAACCGTGGGTTCTATCAGTAGTTATCCTTATTGCGGGGCTATTGATCCCACAAACCATAACAATTTATATCTCGGTGGTAATTCTTATTTTTATCGCTCTACTAACGGCGGAGTAAACTGGAGTAGCGTTTATGTTCAAAATTCAGTAATATATGGTATAGCTGTTCACAACACAAATCCTACAATTGTTTATGCGGCAGGATATGCCTATGATGGCACAAGATATAGATTGGCTTTTTTCAAAAGTACAAATAGTGGTGTGAACTGGGCTACAACTTATGTCACAGACAGCACAGGTTATGGTTATAATATTGCGATAGACTATACAAATGCGAATACTGTATATATTTGCGGATATTCTTATTACAACAGCACCTATTGGCCTGTGGTATATAAATCAACAAATGCAGGCACAAACTGGACTTTGGTCAATTCTGGAATACCATCCAGTACCTATTATGTCTTATCCGTCGCTGTCCACCCAACGAATCCAAATATTGTTTATGCCGGGGCATATACCGGGATATATCGCTCCACAAATGGCGGGACTTCCTGGACCCAGGTAAGTACCCATTATTATAATTATGGAATGTCCGTAAGTAGTGCTGCGCCAAATGTAGCGTATGTAGGCGGCTATACAGATATTTACAAAACGACAGATGCTGGTGCAACCTGGTTTTCAGTTTCTACGGGTGTGCAGGGCAATTATTTCTATTATATTCCGATGAGTCAACAATCTGGTCAAATAGCATACTATGGCAGTAGTAAAGGTGTTTATAAAACAACTAATGGAGGTTCAAATTGGTTTGATGTAAATACTGGTCTTAGCTTAGGTACAATCTGCAGTTTCACCAATGCCCCTTCTTCACAGTCAACAATATATACATCAATAGAAGGGATGGGTGTTTATAGAACAACCAACAGTGGAACAAACTGGACCTTGCTACCGACACCAGTAACTTGTGGAAATATCTGTGAATTTGCAGTTGCCTATAACAATCCCAATCTTGTATACGCATTAGAAGGAAGTGGTTGAGGCAATGCTGAGCTCTATAAGAGCACAGACGGCGGGTCCGTCTGGTCAAGTGCATTGGATGCATATTATGCTGATGGCGGAGCATTGGTTATAGATCCTAATAACAGTTCAATACTCTATAGCGGCGGTTACCAATATTACTATGATGGTACAAATTACACTTACTATTTTATTGTATCAAAGTCAACTGACCAGGGCACTAGTTGGGAAAGGGATACGCTTATCGGAACTTTAAACAATCTCAGTTGTTGTTATGCATTGGCAATTGACAGAAGCAATTCAAATGTAGTTTATGCAGGCGGAAATGCAGGAAGTACCCCGGCTTTATTTAAAACCACCAATGGTGGGATTTCCTGGTTTTCTTCTTACAGCGGGTTGAGTGGAACTGTGTACGATATAAAGATTGGTTCCACTAAGGCAAACATATTATACGCAGGAACTTCTTCAGGAGTTTACAAATCAACGAATGCTGGTGCAAACTGGACGAACACAGGATTATCTGCAAGTGTCCAGGCAGTTTTAATCAATCCATCCAATGAAAATGAAATATATGCTGCAACAACAGGCGGTGTTTACAAGAGTACGACAGGCGGAGGTTCCTGGACATTGATGAATACAGGATTGCAAAACACGAATACTACATCACTTGGTATATATCCTAATAATTACCTCTTTGTTGGCACGAACGGCAGCAGTATGTATCGGTGGAGTCTTATGGTAGGTACAGAAGAACAAAATATATCCGGAGCGATTAAGAAACTCACGGTTGAACCCAATCCCTCAAACAGATTTTTCAGGATAACCTACGAACTAATTCAGCCCAGCCATGTAAATCTCTCAATTTATGATATTCAGGGCAGATTTGTGAAAAAACTAATAAATGCAAAACAGACAAAAGGCACATACAGTGCAATCTGGGATGGAACTGACGAAAGAAATGTACCGATAGCAAACGGAATCTATTTCACCAAACTTGAAACTGGGGGATTAAAAGCAATTCAAAAACTAATCCTGAACAGATAGAAAACAATCAAACAATATCTTGGATGGAGCACCCGTTTAACCGGGTGCTCCATTTTGTATTTTCTCTACTTCTCCTATTTAAATTTTTTTCGATCCCGCTTGCGAAGGGGGAAATGTTAACCTTGCTGGTTTGATTTTAGTTCCCTGATCTTTCCTCTTATCCAATCCCAATCAGGATTCCCATAATTGAAAAAACATTTAAAATTATCCTTTAACCAGTCATAGCCATCAATTTCAACATAAATGTGAATAGTATTCCCGTGATGCTACACTTTTAGTTTTTTTAAATCTTCAAAAAATCTTGCTATTGTTTTGATTTTGTTACTCTCTTCAATCTGTTCCGTGGTTATGACAAAAGTTCCATCTGTATCAACCTCGGCGATAGCCCTTCCTTTTTTCGCTGGTTTACTTAAAGTCAAATCTCCATCTTCATCTAAGGTTATAAAGAAAACCTTTATATTTTTAGTAACAGGGCTATTTTTAAGTTTAATATTCCAATATCCGGTTTGTGCAACCCTTTCTCTTAAGGATGCTTTGGAAGACACGATAGCAATCGGTTTACATTTTTTGGGGTCATAAATCACTAAATCTGCATCTGGCAAATGCATTCCGAATTCCCCAAAGTCTACTACAATATTTCTTTTCACTTTTGACAAACATTCTGTAAGATTTCTATCAGCTTTGTCTAATGTTGCTCCCTTTATCACCTCAAGTCCCATTGCTCTTAATTCTTCCACTATATATTCTAAAATGACATCCTCTAACATATTACCCTTAAAAGGTTTCCAAGACTGCTCAGCATCTTTTATGCCAAATTTTAATATATTCTCTTTGTATTTCTGTCTTATATCCATTAGTATCTTCGTAAAGTTATTAATACCCTCTCTTCTTAATCTGTCTTTTATGTGCTGTTTCATATTTTTGGAGAACTCACTTTTTTTATCTCTCATAATATCTCCATTCAACTCTTAAATTTTTTTGAACTTCACTTTTACCACTTTTCTTAACAATGATTAAATATTTAAACCCTCTAAGATAAAAATTATGCTGAATTGCCTTGCTATGCCAGAAAGGTGTGTTTGAAGACTGATTCCGCCTTACCACACATATTATATCTACGGGTTGGAAATATTTTGTAAGCCTTTCATAAATTTTAAAACCCACAGGAATAAAAATTCGTTTTGCCCATTGATCTCCTATAAGCCAGGCAAGAACTTTATTATCCTTCAATACCCTGTAGCTTTCCTTCATAACTTCTTCAAGTTCATTAAAAAATTTATCATCACTTGCGGATATATTTCCAATGTTAAGTGGATGCTCATTATACTTAATATTATCACCGTAAGGCGAGTCAATAAAAATCATATCCACAGAGTTATCTCTAAGAGGTAACCTTCTGGCATCAGCCTGAATAATATCAGACCTTGTTGGTACTATATCAAATGCTATTACTCTCCTCTTTTCCTCCAGACAAACATCAATTGTAGTTCCTGACCCAGCCATAGGGTCGCATACCAAATCACCAGGTTCAGTGTACCTATGAACTAAATTATAAAGTATAAAAGCAGGTGTAACACCGGGATATTTATTATTTCCTTTCGGTGTATTACCATAGCTCTGAGTAGGAAAATCCCATAATGTTGTCGAAATAATAGGTGGTTTAAAATTTTCTTCAACTGTGAGATTACCTCTGCTTTCATTTAATGGTAAATTTTTATCTTCTAATGCTGCACATAGAACTTTTACTCCTTTTTCAGATAATATATCTCTCCATGAAAAATTGAGTTTCCTAAAAATATTACTCGCCTTTTCTAATTTTTTTATTTCTCCATTGGGTTTAACCTTAACATAATAAGGGTATTTCCCATTAAAAAGTTTAAGAGATTTATCATATGATCCGTCAGTAATTGATATAAATGGTCCATATAAGATGTCGGAATCAAGATTATATAAAAAGATATAGTTACCATTTTTTATTGAAAGAACTTTGTGCCCAT
>JBDRWA010000137.1:0-5665 GCA_039802145.1 Caldifarciminota bacterium
TGGCAATCACCTTTTTTGAAATCCCAAATTCCATTCCCCTCTTCACCCTTATTCTCCCTCTTTTACCCTTCTCCTTTTGCCTTTTTGCCTTCTTTAAGCCTTATATTACCCACAATTGCCTTAACTTCCTTTATCGCCCTTTTTCCCTTTCCCATTGCCCTCAGTTGCCCTTTATTGCCTTCTATATTATGTATTACGCAAAAATCTCCAAAAAGTTTCAGCTAATGCCGTTTCAAATTAAAAATGTTCGTTTCCTGTCGTAAGATAAAAACCAATGTAGGGCAAGGCTTCAGCCTTGCAAGTAATAGCAGACCTAAAGGTCTGCCCTACATTTATTATTCAATAAATAAAACATGAACTATTTGAAACAGCACTTAATAATGTCCTAAAAGTCCTTTGTCTTTTGCAATTTTTTCACAATATTTAAAGATAAAAAAACCAATTGCCAGATAAAAAAATGCTACAAAAATTGTTAATAGCAAATCGCTCAAAGGCATCTGAAGAATAGAGATTTTATTTATCATACTCTTGTTAATAAGTTTTGTGCCCAGGGTAAATGGTAATAATTTAAATCCTGGGTACTTATCAACCGGCAGGGCAATGAAACCAACAAAGATAAATTGCAAAATCTGGAAGAAAGACTGGATTTTTTTGAATATCAAACCAAGGCCACCAACAATAAATCCAATTCCATAACCACAGGCAACAGTGCAGAGTAATAAGGGAATTAAGGTCAAGAGGTCAAGGTGTAAGTATCGGCCAGTAGTTACCATCATCAATAAAAGGATGGGTATAACCCAGAAAAGACCCCAGAGGAAGTTGGCGACGATTGTGTATATTGCAACTGCACGATAGCCGAGTGGTGTCATATACAACTGTTCAAGGGTGCCTGACCTTGCCTCTTGAGTGATGCCCCAGGATAATATGCTGTAAGCACCGATTGCATAGGTCCAGACAAAGAAACCAACAATAAATGCCTCAAGGGTCTTTGCGCCGGAAGGTAGATTACTGCCCAAGACATTGTAGCCAAAGAAAAAGACCAGAAATACGAGATAGATCGTAATAATCCCGGAGATTGTATTAAATGGATAACGCTTCAATTCAATCCAATCTTTGATAAAAATCATCTTAAACAAATTCCAGTGCCTACTTCTCATCTTTCACCAACCTGAGATAAATCTCTTCAAAATCAGGCTCAATATTCTGAATTCCGAGTAATTTGATGTTATTTTTCTTAAGAATTTCAAGGACCTCATAAATCTGCATTGGTTCATCGATGTCAATATCAATACAGGTCTTTGTTTCATTTGCGATAAATCTTGTCCCGAAGAATTTTTGAGATAGTTCCATTTTAATTTTCTCATCAATTGAATTTATCACCTCAAAGCGATAGGTATTTATCGCAAAGAATTTCTTTAACCTGCTCACCGACTCATCCGCAATAATCTTTCCCTTATTGATAATTATAACCCGCTCACAGGTATCCTCAACCAGTTTCATATTATGCGAACTCAAAAGGATTGTCTTGCCTTCTTTGGCAATTTTCGTCCTTAATAATTCCTTTACTTCATTGGTGGTTTCAACATCAAGACCGAGGGTTGGTTCATCAAGGAGTAGAATCTCAGTATTTTTTATTAAGGCACAGGAGATTGCCAGTTTCTGCTGCATACCCCTTGAGAGGAAACGCGCCTCAGTATCTACCTTCTCCTTTAGTCCAAAGGTTTCAACAAGTTCTTCAATCTGCGCCTTTACCTCTTTTCGACCGTATCCCATAAGCCCGGCGAAGAATTCAAGATTCTCCCTTACACTCATCCGCCAGTAAACATTGCGATTCCCCTCAAGGACTGCGGCAATCTTCTCAAAGGCAAAATTTGGCCTTTTGATAACATCAACACCATCAATAAGTACCATCCCTGAACTGGGGTTTATCAACCGGCACAGACACTTGATAGTTGTCGTCTTACCCGCCCCATTTGGACCCAAAAATCCAACTATCTCACCTCTTTTTAAAGTAAATGAAATCCCATCAACTGCCCGCACAGTCTGGGTTTTGTTCTTATAAATTTTTGTTAAATTTTCACAATAAATTACTTTATTATTATTAAAATTATTAATCATATTGCTCATTATATTAAAATTTTTTAATTTGTCAATGAGTTGAGGATGGCAATTTTAAAAGAATCAATTTTATATCTCCCTTTAATTTCGCACCCTCAATTAGCTTCGAGATGTGCTAATAAAAAGTAAGACTTTTTCTGCAAAACCAAAGAAAGAAAGTACCTTCAATGAAAAGGACAGAGAATAATATTAGTGTTTCTAAATTCAGAGTACCAAAGCAGATTAATCTAATCAACCATGCAGATTGGTGTACTGGTGAAAATTTAATTATTGAGGCTAAAGCTTGCGGGAGGCGATTTTCAGGTATCATAACGGGTATTATGAAAGCCAAAAAGTATAAAAGAATTTGGCCAATGAGATTTGCTTCCAAGGGATTGCGTGCTTTTAGCCCTATAAATGCTCCTAATCCTGCGATAGAGTAAGAACATAAAAAACAAGCCGGTAATAGCAGTATTAATGCCAAGCTGATATTCAAAGGACACTTGAACAGCAACATTCCCAAGACAAAACTTATCATTGCAGACGGTAAAGCTGCGCAGAACTCAGCTAAGGTAAGAGCAAATACATAAGAACTTACTGAGATTGGCAAAAGAGTAAATAACTCCAATGTGCGTGTCTTTTTATGATTTGCTATCTCCTGCATTAATAGACTAATTGAGCCAACGGAAAGCGCTAAGACTATATTCCCTGTGAGCAAATAAAAACTGCCTATTGGATCAAGATTGAACTGGGAGAGTTTGAAAAACAATAAAAAACTTAGTAGAAAGAGTGGCAACACAAAGAAACGGAGAATAAAACCACTTTTTATTTCTGCCCATCTTATCTGAAACAGTAGACCTATTTCTTCTATTTTATGAAGGAAATAATTCATCATTCAACAATTATTTTGTGATAGATATCTTCTAACGTAGGTGGATATATATACATATTTTCTATATCTTTTTTCTCGTAAAGTAGCTTCAGGAGAATATTCAATTGCTCTGATTCGGTAATCAATTTCACTTCGGAGCTGTTTATAAAATATACCGGAACCGAGCATACCTGTCGTATCTCATGTATTAGCTCCTGACGTGTTAGTACATCAAGCGGTATTCTATATCTCACATAGATGGTAAGCTCTTTCCCTAAATTGTTTATTATGGTTTCTGGCCTGTCATCTAAAATTATTTTGCCTTTATTCATAAATAAAACGCGGTCAACCCTTTGTTGAATGTCTAGCAGATTATGTGTGACAAGGAATACACTTTTTCCACACTCTTTTATCGAAAAAATATAATCCCACAGTATTTTTCGCATTCCAGGTGAAAGATCGTTTGTTGGTTCATCAAGGAAAAAATAATCTGCAGACCCCATTGTGGCGTATCCAAAATTCAATATCCTTGCTTCACCCCCGGATAACGAACTTATCGGTCTTTCTTTTTTTCCGGATAAATTGAATTTGTATAAAAAATTCTCAACCGCCTGTTTAGATTCTTTATGATTCTTATGATTGAGCCTGGCGATTATATATAAAGCATTATACATAGGAAGATCTCCTAATATCCAAGGAACTTGTGGAACATAGGCAATCCTTGATTTTAATGTTTCTCTGTTTAGAATGAGATCTCTACCATCCAATAAAATATGTCCGCTAGTTGGTTTTAAAATGCCAACTATCTGTTTTACCAAGGTCGTTTTCCCAGCGCCATTAGGACCAAGAAGCGCAATTATCTCGCCTTTCTTTATTTGCAAATTGATATTCTCATTTGCCAGTACCCTTTTATCTCTTTGGCAATATATCTTTGTAATTCCTATGATTTCTATCATATTGTTTTGTCAGACAAAACATTAATTGCGTATGCTATAAGTGTCTCTTTAATTACCTCTTTGCGCATGTCACAGGCATCAAACATGGAAGGTGAAATAAACTTTCTATTTAGGATATATTCACCTGCTGGACAGCCAGTGCAATAGAATTGTAGATAACAATCAGCGCACTTTTTATATTGTGCTTTTTCACTAATCTTTCTGTACTTCCTTATAGATTTGCGAAGCGCATAATGAATTTTATCAAAGTCACTAAATACATTTTCTATCTTAAACTTATTTAATCCAACGAGTAATTGACATGGATAAATATCTCCTTTTGTTGTTATTGTGAAATTTGATACCCCAAAGTCACAAAACAATTTGGATGGAGAAGTTGATAAAATTTGGTGCGTAAATATTTGCAACCGTCGAATAAATTTAATTCTTTCGTCAATGTATATGTTTTCTGATATTCTGTTGACGTCACGTATTCTCTCAAATTGTAATGAAGTTGCAATAGTCTGGGAAAGTGACAGTGAATCGTTTTTTGAAATAACGGGGACAACAATAACATTAGTAATTCCAAATCTCTTTTCGAAGTAATCTTGCAAATCGGAAGGCGAGATGCCTAAAGTGAGATGTTTTTTGGTATAGGTAACTTCCACAGATATTGGTTGACCATACGGTTTTAAAATATCTATATTACGAGAAATAATTTGGAAAGATGGTTCACCGTTCTTAAATGGGCGCGGGTTGTGTCCCGATTTCCGTAGAAATTGATTTATTTGTTCTAAAACCATTGTCAATTATATCCATTTAGGCAACCTTGTCAAATATTTTTTGACCACTCAAGTCATCTCACGCCAGCGACAAATCCGCTGCAAACGAATAATGCACTTTATCCAGATTTAAAAATCTAATCAGGCTTACGCCTGCAGGGCCATTATACCTTTACGCCACAATTATATACATAACCTAATTATTAGTCACGGGCAGTTTGAAAAAGTTGCCGGGCAAAAGTTTAAAAAGTATACGCCTGCCGTGGTTTGTCGGGATATCATAGATTCCTATTTATGTTCCACTTGTTTCATGTATCCAAATGCGCATTGGGAACATTTGAATCCACCGCTACTATATGGACCTTCATGAGTGCTAATGCAGTTAGGGCATACACGAAACCCACATCGATGGCATACATACCAATTCCATTCCTCAGGAAATTCGCGTCTACAATTTTGACAAGGAATTAGAGCCATGTTTTTCACCTCCTTTTCGTTACACCGTGGGTGTTCGGAAATTCCGAAACACCGCATTTTCCGTCACTTGCGAAGCGCTCATTCTTTTAATTACCTCCATCACAAAAATAACTGTAGGCAAACCTTTAGGTTTGCATTATTAGTCGTTGCAAGGCTGATTCGCCACAATCTATGGCAAACTTGCCCTACCCACTAATGCTACACTCATCTTGACATCGCACTCCCTTTTATGTATAATACTACACAAAGGAGACAAATGTCAAATAGACAACTTAATCCTGACCTGTTGTCAGGACAGGTTTCATGGACTACCACATCGCCCAAACCATCTCACCCGACGACCCAATAAAACAAATCTTTGACGCCCTTGATTGGCAAGCAATAGCAAAATTAAAACTACCTAAAAATCTAAAAAAGGCCGAAAAGGATACGACTTCATCGCCATGCTCAAAGCCTTACTCTTAATCCCGCTCAACGAAGCCAAATCCTTAAGAGAAATCGCC
>JBDRWA010000138.1:0-5600 GCA_039802145.1 Caldifarciminota bacterium
ATACAAAGGCGTATGTGCAATTTAAAATCTACGATGCTACAGGAAGAATCATAAAGGCATCCGAACCTCAAATGAAACAATCGGGTTATCATAGAATCTGTATCAAAGGTTTGCCTGCGGGAGTTTATTTTATCAAAATGGTCGTGAATTCTGAAAAAGGTTTTGTCTTTGAGGAGATAAAAAAGATTGTGATTGTTAATTAGCAAAAATTAACAATATATATAATTATTCTATCAAATACCCAAGCAAGCCCCTGCCTATCGCGACTTCGGGTATTTCTTTTATTCTTACCTTAAAATCGTAGCGCCAGTCGTTTTCAAACTGAGAGAAACTGAATACCCCTTCCCAGCAATGGAGATTTCTTGTTAATGTAAGACTGTAATCAACAAATTTCTTTAATTCATAGTCATATCTTCCACTATACGAGACAGCCCAGTTCTGGGTTGGCTTTATCTCACCATTAAAACTAACCTGATATTTTCCACCTTTTGAATAAGTTTGATTGATACTTATCTTGAAATTTTCCATACTTATTGATGTCCCCTGGTCTATGGTATAAGTATATTCTTTTGTATACAGATTATACGAGCCACTCAAGCGGGTGCTGAATGCAGTTATGGGTTTGGGAAATGGATTTAAAGGTAGATTAATAGAATAACTCACCGGTGAGATTGTATCATTTAATAAATTGTAGCCACTGTTCAAAGAAATTTGCGCAAAATTTTTCTTTTCGTTTTTCTCGCCAACCTTTGCTTCAAATTCCTGATTTATGCCAAAACCGATATTATGCGCACGCGCATAACTGGGAATGCCGTATACGCTTGGAAATCTGCCGAATTTAAAATCTGGCGTATAATTATAGGAAATACCTGGCATCACCTTATGGAGGATCCCTTTTATTCCCAGAATATCTACACTGAATACGCGATATAAATTTGTGCTGGCATTGGTGAAGAATGAATAACCAAGTCGCGACGGATATTTATTGCCAGCAGTATCTTCATTAAATACTGCAAAATCAAGATCAAGACCCGGTGAGATTGAGAAAAGGTCAAAGATATTCTGTTTGAAAGAGGGGCTTGTATGGATATTTGCACCACCTGCCTCTGTTTTTTCCCGGGGATAAAATTTTCGGTCATAACTGATATGTCCGGATAGAGAATAAGTGAGAAAAGAGAATAATTGTCGTGAGGGGGTTGTAATCGTGTAGTATGGAATCTTTTCAAAGGTTGTTGTATCGCCAAAATCAACCCTTCTTTCAAGCGTCACACTGTTTCTAATTTCACCAAAATCACGATTAAGTGTTGCCTGGGAGGTTATTTCTTTATCCACCCAGATGATTGTCGTCTCGGCATAATCTGAACGATATCGATTATCACTCATATATTTTACATCACAATTGAAATTAGAGCCAAAAAGAAAATATGGCGAGTTATTTCTCGCTTCAATGCTGTATCTTGTTAGTCTCGTATCAATCTCTTTTATGTAATTAATATGAAAATTTCCTGCAGAATAAGGACTGTAATCCCATACACCTTCCAGGTGGGGCATCATTCCTTTCTTTTCCATTGCATCAATCTGGAGAGTCATATCGGCATAATCAGAAATGACATAATAATAAGCAAAACCCCTGATAAATTTTCCATAGGCACGCGAATTTCCCGCCTTGAACGGCAGCAATCCTGATTTTCTTTTTGATGATATCGGCACGAACCAGAAAGGCGCGGCAATGACCGGCATATCATATATGTAGAGATAAATCGGTCGGGCAATGACCATATCACCTAAAAAAACCTTCATTCTCGGTGCATAAAAATAATAATGGGGCAGTGAATCGCTGCAAGTAGTATATTTACCATTATAAGCATTAACAACCTTTTCTTCTACCCAGTAAATCTTTTTACCTTCAATAAAGCCTTTCTGAATCTGGGTCTTACCAGTATCCATCATTGCTTTTTTTGTCTCAAGATTGTATTTTAAATGCGTCCCTTTTATAGAATCGTTCACCTGTTTTAAATGACATAAGCCAAATGCCTCAAGAGTTTTCCTGTCTATGTAATAATAAGCACTATCAGCAAATAATTGTATATCGCGATACGATATGTATGCCGAGTCATTTAAAATAATAATTGAACTGTCAAGATTATAATTTATTATCTTTGCTGAATAATTAACAATATTTAAACTATCAGAATGAAGTGTATCATTATTTAATTGGAATATAAGAAAAAAAATCATATAAAGATAGATTTCATTGAAGTGTTGTTACAAACATCCAAACCCTAACCCACAAACTATTCTTTCAGGATTTCTTTATAACTATCAAGAACCACCTTATAATATTTCATTGCCTGTTCCTCATCACCTAATGATTTATAGACATCCGCAAGTCCTTCGTTTATTGCAATGAGCATTTCAAGGTCGGCCATTTCTTTTTCCCGCCTGCACAGTTCTAAAGCCTGCTGGTAATAGTTAATTGCCGATTCATAGCCACCTTTTTTTATTGCAATTTTGGTAGATATGAGTAAATATTCCAATGCACGCTTGTAATTTTCTGCCTTCAGATAATGGAATAACGCATACTCCTCATAGCCTTCGCGCCGACGATAATAATCTGCAAGCCGAGCATGGCGTTCATTTTTATCAGAAATAAAATCATAGATAATTTCGTGAAGCAATGGTGAAGTAAAGCAGTATTTCTCATTTTCCTTTCTCAAAAAATTATGTTCTACGAGATATTCAAGTTGCTCCTGAATATTTTCAGCGATAGGAAAATCCTGTGGATCAATCTCATAGCCCAAGGCAGCAAGGGCATATAATAATTCTTTATTTTCTTCAAGCAATTCTACACGGCGCTTGATGATTGTCTTATAATCCGTAAATGGCAGGCTGAAATTCATAAGAGGATTTTCGCCATTATAGATTGTATAGAAGTAATCAACCTGTTCTTCCTGATACAGGGCAAGATACTGGGCAATATTGAAAATAGTTGTGGATGGAAAATTTACTTTTTCTCCCAATTCGCTAAGCAGGTACTCTTCTATTTGTGAGCGGTCTATTTCCAAAAGTTCAAATTCCTTTATCCCCTTTAAATTTACCTGAGCTCGATTGGAAGTAAAAATGAATATAATATCTTCATCAGCGAGTTTTGTAATGAAATGTTGTATAAAATTTGTTGAAGATGGGTCAAGGTTTTCAATGTCTTCTACGATAACAACCATAGGTTTTAAATGCGACATATTTGCCATTACATCACATATTGTATTAATAATCAGTTCAATCCGAACCTTAGGCTCCATCTTTCTTAATATTGTTTCTTCTTCGCCTATATTTAGAAAATCAAGGATTGCTAAATAACTGGTACCGATATCTCTTATACCGATTTCCTTCAATTTATTTTCAATAATCTTTTGCTTTTCTTCAAGCGTAAAATTTATCCTAATATTAAATAACTGATTTACAAGGTCGCAGACTGGTTTCAATGTGATATTAGAAAGATAAGCAGGGGCGGTCATCCTTAAAATTTCTCTTTCTCGTCCCAATTCATCGGTCAACTGATCAATAAATATTGTTTTGCCCGTCCCGTCAGGTGCATATATCAATACTGCCTTCGTGACATTTAGTAAATTTTTGAAGGCATCAATCATTAAAGGACGTGGAATAATTCTTGTTTGCCTTTTTAATTCGGGAAATCTTTCTCTTCCTTTTGGAGAGTCAATACGGCAGACAAGAATTTCTGTCTTCATTCCTTCTATCGTAAGCATTCCCAGAGAGGTGATATCAAAATTTTCGATTATTGCTGGTTCAGTGTCCGCAGATGTCAATATCTCTCCAAACCGGGCAATGCGTGCCAATCCCTTAGCAATCCCTATATATTGAGATATACCATATCGAATCTCGGGATAAGATTCCTTGAGCTTGAAAAGACAATTGATAATATTTATGTCATCATTGGTAAATACGAGTAGGTGTTTTTCTGCCTGTTCAATCTTTGAGCCAAATCTCTTCAAATTTTCAACAAGATTATGAAATGGTTTTTTCTTTAACTCTCTGACAAGAATTCCTATGTAATACATTTTTATCTCCTGATTTTAAATGGTTTTTTTAATAGTGTTTGCAAGGGGAAAAATTTGAACTCTTCGTTTTTATTCATAGTTGCGACGACTATTTCTGGAGCAAATTCACTCAACACCTGGAGGCAGGCACCGCAGGGAACAATGAAGTCATATTGGGGTGAATATAATAACAGCAAAGTAAAATCAGTTGCCCCTTCAGAGACAGCCTTAAAAAGTGCAACCCTTTCCGCGCAAATGGTTAAAGAATATGAACTGTTTTCAATATTTGTTCCTGTATAAATTTTGCCATCCTTGCAGTATAATATGGCACCTACCTTGATTTTGGAATAGGGAGCATATGCATATTTCATTGTTTCTTTTAGTTTCTTTATTAATACTTTTGACAATCTCATATTCTCTCTTTATTACATTATTAATCCAATAAAATCTTCGCCGTTTATAAGCCCATTGATATTCAGATAACAAGCTACTGTCTTAGCAAGGTCGCTGAATGTGTTTCTTACACCGATGTTTTTACCTTTTTTACCTTGTAGATATGCAATAATTGGAACATATTCTCTTGAGTGATCAGTTGAAGGTGTGGTAGGGTCATTGCCATGGTCAGCGGTAATAAACAATAAATCGTCCGCTTTTAAATTTTCAAAAATTCTTTCAAGTCCAATGTCCATTTGCGCCAAGCCGCGGGCAAAACCTACTATGTCATTACGATGCCCCCAGTCCATATCAAATTGAACAAAGTTTGCAACAATCAACCCTTGGTCAATTTCTCCTAATGATTCTATAACAAAATCTACACACTCAAGGTTATTAACAGAATGAAAGGATTTTGTATAACCCTGTTTAGCAAATATATCATCTACCTTGCCTATCGCGATGACCTCAAATCCTTTCTCTTTTGCATAGTCAAGGAGTGTGGGTTCAGGTGGTTTTAGAGAAAAATCCTTTCGGTCTTTTGTGCGATAAAAATCAGGTGATTTTCCTGCGAATGGACGGGCAATAACACGCGCAACACCATGTTCTCCCTGTAATAAATCTCGCGCAATCTCACAAAATCTGTATAGCTCATCAAGACTGAAAACATCAATATGGCAGGCAATCTGGAATACGCTATCTGCCGAAGTATAAACTATCGGCATTTTTTTTGCAATATGTTCTGCACCAAGTTCCTTTATAATTTCAGTGCCTGAGGCAGGATAATTTCCTAAGGTTTTGTAACCAATTCTCTTTTCAAATTCCTTTATAATTTCTTCAGGAAAACCCTGGGGATAAGTTGGAAATGGTTTTTTGAGTATTACACCCATCAATTCCCAGTGTCCGGTCGTTGAATCCTTGCCCGGAGACATCTCTGCCATTTTACCAAAACTTCCCAGTGGTTTATCAGTCTTTTTTACACCTTCAATCTCAATTATATTTCCTAACCCAAGACTTTCCAGAAAAGGGAGTTGTAATCCACCAACTGCCTTTGATAAATTTCCCAATGTATTACTGCCTTGGTCATTATACTTGTCTGCATCCGGTAATGCA
>JBDRWA010000139.1:0-5565 GCA_039802145.1 Caldifarciminota bacterium
AAAATTTTTTAATATCACTATTTCACGGTTATGGACGAACAAGAAATTCGGTGTGCGTGAACCAGGACCCTATGGAATTCTGGATGATTTTGAATTCAAAAGATATCAATTATATAAATATCCGCATGGCACAAACAAAAATCCATTTGGAGTTATGATATATAGGTCAAGGACCGAAGGTGATTATCCTGAGTATCAAGACCAGAAAAGTTTGGTGATGAAGACAAATATCAAGGCTGATTTGCAGGTGCATAAGTCGCATGAAATAAAATCCGGCATTGAATATAATTATATTGACTTAAGGAGATTTGCCTATCTCTTGAGTAGTGATACAACCCAACCGATTGCCGATCACTGGCATTATTATCCAAAGGAATATGTATTCTATATTCAGGATAATATTGATTTAGAAGGGCTATATATGAAAATTGGTACTCGTTATGACTATTTTTCTCCGGATATACCGGGTATTTCTGGAACCCATACAATATCTCCCCGCATTGGTTGCTCATTTATGATTACCGACCGATTATTCTTAAAGACAAACATTGGTAAATACACCCAGCCACCTTTGTATGACTATGTCTATCGCTACTACAATCTCCTTCCATTTCCTTCGTATTTAGCTTATCTATTTAACTTTACTGAAAGTATCCTTGGCAATCCTGGACTCAAACCTGAAAAGACGATAAGTTATGAGATTGGTTTACAGGGGATGATAACCAAAAATCTAATTGCCAATTTCAATGCCTTTAGCAAATCCGCCACCGATTTGGTCGGTGTGCGTAGAGCAATCGTTGGAGTAACAGTTCACAATCGTTATTTCAACATTGAGTATGCCGATATCAAAGGGATTGAGTATATCTTAGATTGGTCAAATCCAGTTGTTAACGGTAAGATATCATATTCCCTTTCCTGGGCTAAAGGAACAAGTTCTTATGCAGACGATATATACTGGCTATATTACTATGAAAATCCTGATACAAATGCAGTTCCTCCGGCAGGTGAATTCTACCTTGATTTTGACCAGAGGCATCGGATTTTTATCCAGGGTGATATGAGTTTGCCATTTAATACAAGGTTTTATATACTGACTTACCTTGGTAATGGCTTTCCATACACCCCACCGGGTCCTGAAGGAAAGTATCAAGAGAGAAACATCTTACAGTTTCCATTTCAGAAGCAAATAGATTGCTACCTTTCAAAGACATTTACTATTGGCAGAACAAAAGGAAGCCTATTTGCTGAACTAATTAATGTCTTTGACTGGCAACACCAGATCGGTCTTTTGGGAACAATTGTGCCACTATCATGGATCAGAGAATCAGATTTCAATTATACAATACCAATATCATCTCCGTATTATCATCCGGCTGCCGATTTCAATCATGATGGAATGATTTCACCCCACGAAAATTATCGAGCATATGTTGATTTAGTTAAGGCGACCGATGAATCACCAAGAAATTTCACCCCACCACGAAGGATAAGAATTGGGATAAGTTTTGGATTATAAAATTTTACTGTATCCACTTCAAAAAGAAATTTATTAATTCGTAACAGGTAAGTTTTACCAAAAAGACATCCCTCTCCCCTTGAGAGAGAGGACAAGGGTGAGGGAAAACGAAGAAAAATTCATTAAATATCACCCTCCCCTTTATCCCCTCCCCTCAAGGGTGGGGAAGTAAATATCAATATTTTTGGGAAAACTAGACTGTTACATTAATTCAAAATCAGGTTGATGAGATAAAGGCGAAGTATCTAATATATTTCTAAACAGGGCAATTAAAGGCAACCAGGGCAAAAAGGATTTCAAAAGATTAATAGTTTCCATTAACATAAATGAAAAATCTACAAGAAATGTAGTGGTAAGATTGCTCTAAAAAATTTGTTTTAGTTGCCAACCATCCTCTGTATGGTTCATGCTAATCCAAACCATAAGGTTCGCCCTGCATTTAATAAATTCTGTAGTGCAATAGCTTGCTATTGCTTTGTTTAAAATTTATCGCAACTTGAAGTTTGCGGTGGTCCCTGACTCCTTTACACATTTTTCAATATTAAGAGATCGTTCCTGGATTTTTTTATTAAATATCAGAAGTTTTGGTTTTTCATTCAATAATCCCCCATTGTCCCTTTGTAAAAATATAATCCCCTATTATCCCCATTTATGAAAGGGGGAAAGAGGGGGATTAAGATTTTCATTTCTTACATATTTGCGAAAAATGCTATGATGAATAGTGGAAAAAGAAACGCATATTGACACTCAGTATGAAAGCTTAAAATTTCAAGAAAAGAAAAACTGGAGAGGATTCAGCGGTGGTCCTCCTTGGCAGCAAGAGAAATTTTTATATAATCATTTACAGGGAGGTAAAATGGAATCAAACAATCTTAAATTACTCATTTTTTTCCTTGTCGTCTTTTCTTTAATTTCGGCACAGCCACCACTCGCGAAACAAAATTTACATACTGCTATCTTATCGTTAAAATTCATTTCACCCAATGAACTTGTTGATAATCTTTCAGGACAAAGACAATTAGATGAAAATTATATTCTTAAGACAAGGTACGGTGAGGTTAAACTTCTTATCAATAATTCAACAAATCAAATATTGGTTACCGGAGACTCAATTTCGGTCCTTGAGGCAAAAAATATGATTGAATTCTTGGATGTCGCACCGAGACAGATTGTAATTGAAGCCAAAATAGTAGAGCTTAATAATGAACGAATAGCAGAATTGGGAGCAGATTGGCAAAAATTCTTAGATAGGACGAACCTCTTTGCTCAACCAAATCTTCATTTATCTCACTACCAAAGAGAATATGACACACAGCGGAATGAAGAGAATTTATATCAGTTTCAGTTTAACGGACAGATTATGAGTTCAATAACTATTGGTGACTTTATAAAAATTATAGAAGAATCGGGCATCGGGAAAATTACCAACATTCCCAAAATAACCACAATTAACAATAAGACTGGTATTTTATTAGACGGCTCACGGGTTACTTATGTCGCGCACTATTCAAGTTATGCCAATATCTATGAAACTTCAGAATTAACCGCTGGGTTGTATCTGGAAGTGACACCATCTTTAGGGAATAACGAATACTTGAGATTAGATGTAAAGGCAAAGGTTACAACCTTAGGTGAGGTCATCGGTGGTAGTCCAAGTGAGTTCGGTCAACAGGTTCAGAATACGGTAATAGTCAAAAATGGAGAGGAATTTCTGCTCGGTAGTTTCAAGAAAACGGAAAAAATGAAAGTAAAAAGAAAAGCACCAATTTTGGGCACAATACTGCCCTTTTTATTCTCACGCACATCTGAAATTGAAACATCCAAAGATTTTTTGGTCATCTTAAAGCCAATGGTCATTGACCTGAATACCATAATGCCTCCCAAAATAGAAGAAAAATAAATTATATTGAGGAATTTTCTGAGATATTTTTAAGGTATCAATTGCAGGATAAACTTTCCTACTTTCGTCCAATGATTGAAGTGTGATTTTAGTATAAATCTAATAGCAATAGCTTGTCTTAACTGACTTTAGTTGAAGGATAAGTATGATTTTATGCAATTAAAAATGAGATATTTAAACAAACTTCCTGAAAACCTTAAAGATTTACATTGTTCAAATAGATTGGACCAATTTTAGATTTATAATTCATCCCTAAACTATTACTTTGATACTTTGACAATTGTCAATGTATCAAATGTTGACAAAGAGATAAAAATATGTAAAATCGTAATATGAGAAGAAAATCTGTCCCTGAGACCCAATATCGGGGTTCAAGATTCTGTCGCATTTTAGGTAATCCCACAGCCTACCAGATAATAAGGTATTTATCAAAAGGTACTGCAACACCATCAGAATTGGCAGAAGAGATAGGGCTATCTCTCTCTACAATCTGTTGTACCCTGCGAACTTTACGAAATATTGATGTAGTTCGTTATGAAATTAACGATAAAAGCAAAGTCTATTTTCTCAAAGATGAAACCATTGCAGAAATTGTCAAAAGTATTGAGAAATTCGTCAGACATATGCGTTTCCTGCAGTAATTGTTTGACACTTTGATAATTGTAAAAGTGTCAAAGTGTGGTGTAATAATGAAGAAGTTTATGATTATAAACAAAAATCTTAAGAGAAAATTCATTGTATTTAGATGATATACATAATTTTTTTCTGCAATGATGAATGAAATGATTTCATTGAATTATAAATTTATTGAAGAGATTTTTACCGGTGGGTCGAATAGGAAATTTTATCGCATTAAAAAGGATAAAAAGACCTATATTCTTATTGAGGATAAAAATATTAATGATTATGTGAAAATATTGAGGCATCTTTTAAGTATTGGTGTTGGTGTACCGAAATTGATTGAAGTTAAAAAAGATTATGCGATAGTGGAAGACTTGGGAAATGATTCTCTATACAGTTTGATGTGCAATGGATTTAAAGATTGGATAAAATTTTACAAAAAGTCAATAGAGGAACTCGTTAAATTGCAGGTTGATGGATATAAGAATGCACCAGTGAATAATTATTATGATAGTGAGCATATCAAATGGGAACAGGATTATTTTAAGCAATTTTTTTTGAAACAATTTTGCAAGATACCTGATGAAAAAATTTGTGAAATTGAAGGGGATTTGAATTTATTACATAAAAAGGTCGTTGAGGCGGTAAAACCAATAAGCAATTTTTTGATGCATAGGGATTATCAATCACAGAATATCTTTGTAAAAAATGGAAGAATTAGAATTGTGGATTTTCAGTCAGCAAGGATTGGGCCATTAACCTATGACCTTGCATCTTTATTAAGGGATGCGTATGTTCGTATTGATAGAAAAAATGAAAATAAATTAATTTCGTATTATTTGAGTTGTCTGGAGAAAAAGAAAGTAAAGATTGCAAAAGAAAAATTTTTTGAAATTTACCAGATTACCGCTATCCAGAGACATATGCAGGCGCTCGGTGCCTTTGCAAACCTTTCACTGAATAAAGGGAAAGCGCACTTTAAGAAGTATATCCCGCGCGGACTAAGATTGCTAATTACTGAATTAGAGAGTAGCGAATTCAGCAAATTATTCTTCAACATTTCATCAATTAAACAATTAAACAATTGTTTAAGTATTTAACCAGGCAATATATGGAACTGTGCAGATTTTTAGATAACTGTGTTAAATTAAAAAAGATTCCTGGAGCAGTATTGTGGGTTGGGAATAATAAAGATGTTTACATTTATGAAGCATTTGGTTATCGGCAGATTTTTCCCAGAAAAGAGAAATTAAACAAAGATACAATCTATGACCTTGCCTCGCTGACAAAACCTCTGTGCACCGCAATGGCGATTATGTTGCTATTTGAAGAAAAAGAGATTAAACTCAATGACCGTATTGAAAAATATCTCCCTGATTTCAAAGATAAACCGAATGGTAAAAAGACAATAAAGGAATTACTCACCCACACCTCCAGTTTGCCTGCCTGGTTTCCATTATATTTACTCAATCCACGGGAAAGGATTGATTATCTCTCCAGGGCGAATACAGGTAAAAAAGAAGTCGTT
>JBDRWA010000140.1:0-5522 GCA_039802145.1 Caldifarciminota bacterium
TTACGATTACAAAAGAAGATTTAAAAAGTATTGATGAGGATATTTATGAGTCATTAAAAAATTTCTCAGAAATGAAATTGAGAATCTGGAAGATTGAGGGAGAATTAAATTCATTTGATCAAGATTTAATTGCTCAATAGAAAAGGAGTAAGGTGAAGACAAAATCTACAAATAATATAAAAAAACTCATTGAAGGTCTTGTGCGTAAGCACAATACACCACTTTTTCTGATCAGCAAGAGCAAACTTCTCGGGCAATTAAAGAGATTCCAGATGCTCTTGCCGAGGGTAAAACCATTCTATGCAGTCAAGTCAAATTCCCACCCTTTTATCTTAAAGACCTTTGCTGATGCAGGAACTGGCTTTGATGTGGCATCAGTCCAAGAAATGAAGACATTGCTTGATATGGGTGTGAGTCCGGATAGAATGGTCTTTGCCAATACTGTTAAGACCCCTGAGGCATTAAAGTTTGCCGCAAACAATAAAATCAATCTTATGACATTTGATTCTGAATATGAATTGAATAAAATTGCAAAATATGCACCAGGGGCGAAGGTACTGGTAAGAATTAAAGTCCCCAATGTTGGTTCCATGGTAGAACTATCACTAAAATTCGGTGCTGAACCGCCCGATGCAATACCGTTTTTGATCAAAGCAATAAGACTGGGATTGAAACCTGCTGGTGTGAGTTTCCATGTTGGCTCCCAAAATATACATATTGAAAACTACCTTGATGCCTTAGAGATTGCATCAATAATATTCAAGGATGCCCAACTAAAACAGATCCCGCTTGAAATTCTTGATATCGGCGGAGGATTTCCCATCAAACATTTTGATTATGAAAAAGACCTTTTTGCCCAGACTGCAGGTAGTATAAATAAAGAACTCAATCGTCTATTCCCGGATAATATAAAAATCATTGCTGAACCAGGAAGGGTTTTGTGTGGTCCCGCAGGTATTCTGGTGATGAAGGTCATAGGTAAATCAATCAGAAACAACAAACACTGGTATTATCTTGATGATGGTGTTTATGGTTCGCTCTCAGGCCTTGTTTATGACCATTGTAAATATCAATATAAAGTTCTAAAAAAAGGCGTTACCCAGATTACAACCCTCGCTGGCCCTACTTGTGATTCATTTGACATAATATCAACGAGTGAAGAACTTCCTGAGCTTGATATCGGAGATATTGTATATGTTGAAAATATTGGTGCCTATTCCTGGGCAACCGCCACAAATTTTAATGGACTTCCACCTGCAAAGGTGGTAATAATCCCATAGGAGGTTTTATGAAAAGAATGCATAGAGTAAAAAAGGATATTGATGAAACACCCGATTGGTTAAAAAAGAAGCACTATCCGCACAAGAAGCGGTATCTATCCGGTCCAAGAATCTTTCCACCAGCACTGACTGGTAAACAACGACTTGAGGATATAATCGAAAATGTATTCCTGGCATATAATTCAGCCCGTCTTCGCGAAGGCTGTAGATTATTTGTAGAAAAAATGCTGGAGCCGGATGTAACAGTTGGAATGAGTTTAGCCGGTGCATTGATTCCCGCAGGATTGGGAAAATCTGTGATCATTCCATTAATGAAAGCAGGTTTTATTGACTGGGTCGTTTCAACCGGTGCAAATTTGTATCATGATTTACACTTCGCCTTTAATTTTAAATTGCATGTAGGCACACCACTTGTTGATGATGCAGATTTGAGAAAGAATGATGTGGTTCGCATTTATGATATTTTATTAGGTTATAGTGATTGTCTGATGGCAACGGATGAAATTTTAAGAAAGATTCTTAAACAACCCGAATTTCAGAAAGAGATGGGGACTGCTGAATTCCATCATTTACTGGGAAAATATGCGGCTGAATGGGAAGACAAAACCGGCAATAAAGACGCATCAGTTCTTGCGTGTGCTTACAGACTTGGTATTCCACTTTATACAAGTTCTCCTGGAGATTCAACCCTGGGGATGAATATCGCTGAAGAAGAAATTATTGGGGGGCAATTGCGTATAAATCCATCAATAGATGTTAATGAGACAACCGCGATAGTCCTTGCGGCAAAAAGGCAGGGTGGAAAATCAGCAGCATTATTAATCGGCGGCGGAAGTCCAAAAAATTTCTTGTTACAAACCGAACCTCAGATTCAGGAAGTCTTAAGAATAAAAGAAGTTGGTCATGACTATTTCTTCCAGATTACTGATGCCCGTCCGGATACAGGTGGGTTATCAGGTGCTACTCCCCATGAGGCAGTATCCTGGGGAAAGGTCGACCCGACAAGTTTGCCTGATGCAGTGGTATGCTATCTTGATGCGACAGTTGGTTTCCCAATCATTGCCCATTATGCATTAGCAAGGCATAAAAAGAGAAAAGTAAAAAAACTATATTTCAAAAGACAGGAATATTTGCAAAACTTAATTCGTGAATACTATGCACACCATAAGTAAACCCATCGCCCTCCCTCTCCTATGTTTGGGAGAGGGATAGGGTTTTGCACTTATTATGGATATATAAAGAGGGTGGGTAACGGGACTTGAACCCGCAACGCCTGGAGCCACAGTCCAGTGCTCTACCATTGAGCTATACCCACCGTAAGGGTGATGGTTCCCCCTTATCTCCAAAAAGCTTGAACAAAACAATACTTTTTGGAGACCTCGAATCCCCCTCGTTAACCTGTCGTTACGCATCATCCCTTATTCCTTCAGGTCTGCTCTACCAGAAAAAAATTACACATCAAGCAAACCACCTAATCCCAACCCCAAAAACCAATCCCGCTTCTCAACCCTAACCCATTAACCATATTTATAAATACCCCGCGCAGGACTCGAACCTGCAACCCGCGGATTAAGAATCCGCTGCTCTGCCAATTGAGCTAGCGAGGCCACGCGCCTGGGGTGAATCGAACACCCAACCTACGGATTAGAAATCCGTTGCTCTATCCTATTGAGCTACAGGCGCTAACAGATGGTCTATGGTTAATGGGTTGGGATACTGGTATGGTCTTTGGTCTATTGTTATTGGTCTTTTTGCCAACCGACCATGTCTATAACCAGACCAGCCTCTATAACCAATAACCAGCAACCATCTTCTATTTATCAAACCAGTTTTCATGCTCTATAACCACCCATCCGTTAAACGCGCTGTAAAATATTATATTTATTTTTTTGTTTTAGTCAATTATTACTTTCTTTTTTTCACATTTTTAAGTATATTGCTATTGCCTGATGCAATTGAGCCCTTGATTTTGTAAAAAACTTTTGCTAAAATATATGTAATGTTAATCTATAACTTTACCCGATATAGAACTGATGATTTACGAAAAATTTTTCAGCGTGGTGTAAAAGAAAATGTAAAGCGCAAAGGTTTATTTGAAAAATTTAAACGCCTTTTGATTGATGTAAGATACAGTAAGAGTGGGATAACTGGTCGGGTTGCGCGCGGTACAGCTTGGATATTAATACGCCTACCTAAAAAAATAAATAAAAAATTTTTACCTTATCTTGCTATTATCTTTGACCATGAATTACTCCATGTGCGTGGCTATAAACACAATGACTCAATAATGAAAAAAGATTTAGATGTTGAAAAGGCAAAATGGATATCCAAATACAAGCTAAGAAAGAGAAGCGGTAGACCTTCTATGCAGAAACATAAGTTAAAGATAAAAAGAGGACATAAAAAAAGAAGAAAGAGAAAGGTGATAATAATTGACTCTTTTTAATAATAATTCTTTTAATTTGAATTAAATAAAAATGGACCCCTTTTCTAAGGGCTGGATATTCGGTAAACAATTTGAATATATTAAGAAACCGGGACAATATTATCTGAAAGGGGAATTGCTCAGGGTGATTTCAGTAAGTGGCTCTATGTTGAAAAAAGGGGCAGAAAATTCTTACCAAAGACTTAAGAATAGATTCCCCGCTTTAAAAATAAATTTCTTTGAGAAACTTCGTCTCTTTACAAAATATTATGAAATTAAGGGCGAGTCGCAAAACCCAAATAATCCTTGCGCATTTAATATAAAGTTATTTAAAAATAAGATCGAGGTTCTTATTGATGGAATCGACCCCGATACGATATTTGAGGTTGTGGAATAATTTACCTTATCCCATTTATTTAGGGACTTTTGCCACTAAATGCTTGCTCACCATATAATCTTTTGGCTTCGGCATAATTGCCTGTTTAATCTCGCCTAATAAAAACACGTGAATCAAAAATGAGTTTAACAAAATTGGTCTGCCCGGATAGTTTTACTATGCTACCAACCTGTTGCAAAAAGTTTTTTTGCGGCATTTAATCCACATTTCTGATATCTATTATATTCTTTTGCAGCACGACTTTTAATTTCTTGTCCGCTTTCTAATGCTATCCAGCCATCAATTGCAGCCTTTAAAGTATAAGCTTCAGGCGCAAGTAAGCCGGTCGTCCACAACAAGGGATAACAACCAAGCGAATCTAAGATATCATAAAAACTATTTTTGCTTAAACAGGCAAGAATTATAACATCCTTTGGCTTTTTATTTTCTGCTGGTCGCGGCAGGCTATCAAGTGTAAAATCTAATAATCCATTATGCCCAACATAACAGACCAATTGTGGCACCACCCCATTTTTGAAGTCCAAATTCCCTTCATTCACGGGCAATTCAATTTCTGTTCGTAAAATTGTATCCTTCGCAACTACATTGAGAAAGTCAAAGATTGCCTCTTTTATTGCACTTCCTTTATAGGCATCAACAATGAGATAAATATTTTTATTTTTTCTTTTAAATACACATCTCACAAGAATGTTCACACTGATATTCGTGTCCTCTGCTACCATTCGCCATTCTTTGCTTTTCTTAAAATATGTCTTTAATCCACCACCCGCACCCCAGTATAAATTATTTTCAGGGTCATCACCATTGCCGAATCTTTGTGGAACCGGCACAATACCCTGATGTTTATTATCGCATAGCGCCACAATTGCATAAATTACAACAGCCTTGTTATCCGCCATTAATTTTTGCAAGTTTTTGACTATTTCTTCACGCGATTCAATTCTATTGCCCGCTTCCCTTGAGGGCTTTATCTGAAATTCCCTCCCTTGATGGGAGGGATTAAGGGAGGGTGAATTATTTGAATTTTCAGGAGACGAACGAGACGATGGGTATTCAATTATAGTATCAAATCGCGTTACAAAAATCGCGTCAAAATAAATATCTTCCAGAGGCTCAATGACTACCTTATCCCCGGGCCTTGCATTCAAACACAACGCAACCCCACATGAATCAAAACCTGCAAATATCCCCATATGCCATACCCAGTAAGGAATGCTATCTATATTAACAAGCGGGATATCTGTATCATAAATTTTTTCTGTAACCAAAAAATATATTATATCACCCTTTCTTAACCTTGTATGTTCAAAGTCCCCCTTCAATACACCATCCAGACCTTCAACAGGTCTTCCTAATTTGCCACTTTTAACCAATTTAGATGGATAAACACTCAATTTTTTCCAATCTTTACCAGTAACAT
>JBDRWA010000141.1:0-5519 GCA_039802145.1 Caldifarciminota bacterium
ATTAAATGCAGGCATTTTCCCTTCAACCGTATCAATCAAGCCGGTTCCTGCCTTTAGGGGTCGTGAATATACTTTATCAACATTCAAAAAATCAAGGGCAATGAGTGCACCGGTTATATCAATTAATGTATCAACATCGGCGAGTTCATGGAGATGGGGATGTCGTGAACCGTGGACCTTTTTCTCAGCGTCGAATATCCGATTAATAATCTTTATTGCATTATTTTTTATAGAATCTTTTAAATTACTTTTTTTAATCAGGGGAATAAAGTCTTTTTCTTTTACGTTTTTTTTTGTAATAAAATTAATCTGCTTTGCCATTATACTCTGATGAGAAACCGATTCAATCCTGATCTTTAAATCAGGAATGAATTTTAAAGAAAGTTTCAAATAATCTGTCTCAACACCGAGGTCTATTAAACTCGACAAAATCATATCACCACTTGCACCGAGTATCGGGTCAAAATATATTACCCTCATATTTAATTTTATCCAAAATGTGAAAGATTTCAATAGTCGGGTAGTTACTCTTGACATTCACCCCTGTATTGGATAGCATAGAATATGCGCTTAAAAGATATTGCGGAAATTATCAACGGTAAGTTATATGGTAGAGATATTGAAATAAAGACCATTCTACCCCCTGAAGAGGCTGATAGAGATAGCATTACTTTTTTATTTAATACAAGTCTCCAAACCGAGGCGGGGGCAGTGATTTCTGAAGTAAGGGTCAGCGGTAAAAACTGTATTGTTGTAAAGAATTGCAAAAAGGCAATGTATCATCTACTGAAAAGAATCTCAAATTTGAAAAGGAAACCCTGTATTGCGTTAACAGCAGTGATTGCAAATGATTCAAAAATTTCAGATTCCAGCACTATTGAAGATTATGCAGTTATAAAGAAAGGTGTAAAGATTGGAAGGGGTTGCTATATTGGCAATGGTGTTTATATTGATGAAGGCGTTGTAATTGGCAACTATTGTATAATTGATCATAATGTAGTAATATACAGAAATACAGTAATCGGTAATTATGTTCATATCAATGCAAATTCAGTCATCGGTAAGGAAGGATTTGGATATATTAAATTTAAAAGATATAGACGCATACCACACATCGGCAATGTTATAATTGAGGATTATGTTGAAATTGGTTCCTGTGTTTGTATTGACCGGGCAACGATTGGAAAGACAATAATTGGTTCGGGTACGAAAATAGATAATCTCGTTCATATCGCACACAATGTTCATATTGGCAAGAATTGTGTTATTATGGGTCAATCAGGTATTGCTGGTTCTACAAAGATTGGTGATAATGTAATAATATGCGGTCAGAGCGGTGTAAGCGACCATTTAAAGGTCGGTGAAAATGTTGTAATTTATGCCAAGAGCGCGGTCTTTTCAAACCTTGCACCTAATAAGAAATATTCAGGAATCCCAGCCCGTGAACATTATTGTGTGCTTAAGGCACTTGCAAGACTTTATAAGGATCTTTAATAAATGGAAAAAAGGTTGACTATTCAAGGAGATTGTTTATCAGGTGGCAGTTGCCGAGTAGATTTTTTCTCTTCAACTGATTTTTTTATCAATGTCCATAAGAATGGAGAATCCTCAAAAATACTGCCGACCTTTAAAAACATATCTGTTGAAAATCATACGATTTCAGTCGGGAAAAAAGTAAAAGTAGTTGAACATCTTTTTTCTGCCCTTTATGGGTTGAATATTTTCAATATTGGAATTGAGATTTATGGGGGAGAATTGCCATTCTTTGATGGATCAAGTATGGATTTTGTAAGAATATTAAAGAACTTTCCAGTTAAAGAGAATAGTGAATTTCTGAAGATAAATAGAACTTGCTTTGTAAGGGAGAGGAATTCATTTATTTTCTTTGAGCCAAATGGAAATGAACTTTGTATTGATATGGAATTAAATCATCCCTACATTGGTAAACAAAAAATTTCTATTAAAATCACCAAAGAAAATTATATTAAAGAAATTGCCCCTGCCCGCACATTCGTATTTACTGATGAATCTGACCTGAGGTTGAAAAACCTACCCCCATACGGGATAGGAATTACCCGAAAAAAGATTTATAGTGCAGAACCCTTGAGATTCCCTGATGAACCTGTGCGCCATAAAATCCTTGACTTACTTGGAGATATATATATATTGCGAAAAAAATTAGTGGGAAAAATTATAGCAAGGAATACATCGCACCGCCTTAATTTACAATTTGTCAAAGAGTTCGTATCTATAATTGGATAAGATTTAAACCCGACTCTTTCTAATCCTGATGATTGCACTGTAAAATGTATAGGCAATGATCGCGGCCCCGAATAACCAGAACCAGAATGGAACATTATGTCCAAAGATTGCAACATAAATAAAGGGGGCGATTGTTGTAATACCAAGAATAATACCAAATATCCTTACCTGATCAAAATTTTTATCCTTCAAACCTTTGATAATCTTATATATGGAAAACCAAAAGAAAGGTGCGCCACCAAAATAAATAATGGCAAAGACTATAGGATTAACACCATAATCAGTCTGAATTTTAAATAGCCAGTTTTTTAAGTAATCAATCAAGTTCAATGCTATTCTATTTCATCAAAGATAATCAACTTTTCCTCGGTCATTTCCTTTATTGCAAACTCCGGTCCTTCCCTGCCCAATCCACTTCCTTTCATACCACCGTAGGGCATATTATCAACGCGGAATGTTGGTATCTCATTTATCAATACACCACCGGATTCAATCTCTTTGGCACATTTCAAGGCAAGATTTATATCCTTTGTGAAGATACCGGTCTGGAGTCCATACTTTGTATTATTAACTTTGGTAATCACTTCATCAACTGTTCTAAATTTGTTCACTGCCACCATCGGTGCAAATGCCTCTTCCTGGATTATCTTCGCATTTTCATCGACATCAAATATGATCGTTGGCAAAAAGATATTTCCCAATCTTGAACCACCGATAATCAATATGCCTTTATGTTTCTTCGCATCCTCAACAAACTCTTCTGCCTTTTTCAATGCGGATTCATCAATCATCGGACCCATTTCAGTATCTTCTAAAATAGGGTCGCCATATTTTATCTGACCAACCTCAAGTGATAATTCCCTCAGGAATTCATCTGCGATTTCTTCTTCTACATATACCCTCTGGATTGAAATACACACCTGTCCCGCAAGTGTATAACCACCCTTACGAATCTTTTTTGCTACAAGTTTTAATGGTGCATCCTTAAAAACAACAACCGCTGAATTTGAACCAAGTTCCATCGTCACTTTTTTCATACCACAGTTAGCCATAATCGTCTCTCCAACTTCTAACGAACCAGTAAAACTTACCTTTCTTATTTCCGGTGCCTTCACCAGTGCCATTCCAACGGTTGAACCAGAACCAACAAGAACCGAGATGCCTTGTTCTGGCAAACCTGCTTCAACCAGTGCTTCAGCAAGCATTATTCCTGAAAGCGGGGTCTTTGTGGCAGGTTTGAAAATGACTGAATTTCCCGCAGCAATCGCCGGGCCAATCTTATGACAACTCAAATTTAAAGGAAAGTTGAATGGTGAGATTGCCAGAACTATCCCCAAAGGAACCCGTATGTAGAATCCGATCTTTTTTGTTGGACCGGCGAGGTCCATCCTGATGGTTTCACCTTTTAAAGTCATTGCGGCGATACTGGAAAGTTTCATTGTATTTATTGCACGGTCAACTTCAGTCCTTGCCTCATTTATCGTTTTACCAACCTCAAGGCAGATTATGTGGGCGAAATCTTCTTTTTTTTCAGAAATTATTTTTGCAGTTCGCTCAAGTATTTTTGCCCTTTCTCCTGCCGGCATGTTTTTTAATATTCTATAACCCTCTTGAGCAATCTGGATTGCTTCAGCAACATCTTTTTCTGTGCTCAATCCAATTTCTTCAATGAGGTGATTATTGTATGGATTGAACACACCAATCTTTTTTTCTCTTATTACTTTTTTTCCTCGGATAAACATAATGAATTATATCAATATTTAGAAGTTTGTAAAGGAGAAAATTCTATAATCTCTTTCTCTCCTGAGCGGGTATTGAATGTAAGATAAAAATGGCAATAATTGTTAAACACCCGATTATTAAACCGGTGAGTCTGAGAATAGTGAATGGATTTAAAATATTTGAAATCAACCCAATCCCTGCCGCACAGATAAGAAAGGCAAGATTTATGATAAATTCCTTTGTTGCAAAGGTCCTGCCCCTGATTGATTTCATAACATCTTCCTGTAAGATCGTATCCTGGGCAATACCCACAAAAGAGAATACCATTCCGGAAACGAAGGCAATAGAATACAAAAATATAGGTGTAATGAAAAATGGACCTATTATAAAGAATAAAGATAAAATCGTCATACTACAGATGATTATCAATGGGCGATTGAATCTTCTGCCAAAGAGTCCCATAAGGATACCTCCCAAAAACATTCCCGCACCAATTATACCACCAAGCCAACCCACGCCCGCTGTTCCCATATTGAATGTTTGCTGGATTAAATAAATCAAAACTGTATAGGCGATTGCAGCAGCGAAAGGTAAGACAAAGACTGAAATCATTACGAAAAGTACAATGCGGTCGTGAAATAGCAAATTCAAAAGTTCCCATAAGTCCTGCAAGAATAATCTGAATGATTCTTTCAGTTTTTTCTTCAAGGAAATGTCTATTTTGACTGATGGTTCAAATAATATTTTTGCACCCATACCAAGCGCAAGTAAACCAGCGATAAGATGGGTGCTCGCATCAAGGTAAAATCCCAATCTCCAGCCCACCCACTTTATTAAATAACCACCCCCAACCATTCCTAAGAATGTGGCAATGCGGGCAATTGTGATAACAAAGGAATTTGCTGAAACAAGTTCATTATACTCAACTAAATCCGGAATGACTGCATTCTTTGCAGTATTATTAAAAACATCAAGCGCGAAAAATATAAAAACGAGTATCCATATCGGAACCAAACTATCAAACAGAATCACAAAACTTGGTGTCAAAAATATCAAAATGGATTGGATCAAATGGCAGCGGAACATTATGGTCTGCCGATTCCAGTGGTCAACAATAACACCGACAAATGGTGCAAGTATTATTACCGGAAGTGAAAATGTTATAGCAAATTCACTGAATGCCGAGACCTTGCCAGGATATTTTGCACCGATAAGCGTGATTATGACCATATGGGTCAATCTGTCTCCTAACTGGGATGTTCCATTAGATAGAGTAAGGAACAGAATCCCTTTTTTCTTAAAAAGATTGAGCATATGGAAGTTTATTGATTATCTGACAAAAGTCAATTATGCCTTGATAATAGCCATATGCGTTTCATATTAAAAAATAATCCAGCGTATTCTAAATAGTCTGAGTCCTCTCCATTTTCTTCTCTTTTTCAGAATATCTTTCCCCTCACCCTTTCCCTCTCCCCGCTTTGCGGGGAGAGGATATAGTTGAGGGCTACATATCAACATAATTTAAATGTATTGGT
>JBDRWA010000142.1:0-5302 GCA_039802145.1 Caldifarciminota bacterium
ACATTGCCTGTTGACATTACATTTGTTAACAAAGACGACACTGTAGCATATTTTAGCCAGACAAAAGACCGGATTTTTACGAGAACCAAGGCGGTAATTGGAAGAAAAGTCCAGCAGTGCCATCCGCAAAAAAGTGTCCATGTGGTTAATCAAATCCTTGAAGATTTTAAAAATAAAAAAAGAGATAATGCAAATTTCTGGATTAATATGGGTGGAAGATTGATATACATAAGATATTTTGCAGTAAGAAATAAAAATGGTGAATATCTTGGATGTCTTGAAGTAACGCAGGATATTACCGAAATCCAGAAGATAACCGGTGAGAAGCGTCTATTATGAAAACTTATGGCACTGCAAAGGGTACAAAAGGCTAAAGAGGGCTTAAGATGGCAGGATATGATAAACGGTTTAGGTTTTGGTTTGGAAACAAGATTAGTCTATTGGTTGTCGTTTGTTGGTTACTAAGTCCAATAACTAAACCCTATCGCATTTCTAAACCGATGGCCAAATTCTTTCATACAGGTGTTAGTGATAGCCATTTTTGCCTTCTTGCCATTTATACCATTTCTCACTTCTTGAGCCTTTTTGAGCCATCTTACCCTTTTATTTGACATATCCGAGGAGGATTTATGGCAAATCTTTTCTGTGCAAGCGAAGTAATTGAAATAAATATTGAAGCAAGAAAAAGAGGGCTTGAGTTTTATAAAAAGGTAGCAAAAAGAACAAAGTCAGGCGATGTTAAAGAGACCTTCAAATGGCTGGCTGATAGAGAAGAGAAACAATTAAATGCATTACAGGAAATTCTCAAAAAGATTGAAGTCTGCCAGCCTTTTGAGTTATATCCGGATGAGTATTCTATGTATGTCCAGGCGCTACTTAAAAAGCATAAGTTCAATAATGTGAAAAAGAAAGACTTATTGAAAAAGATAAAAACGAATGCCGATGCAGTAGACACCGCGATTGAATATGAAAAAGATTCACTACTAATACTTTATGAAATGAAAAATTTCGTGCGCAAACAGGAATTGAAAATTATCAATAAATTGATAAAAGAAACTCAATCAGATATATACCGTTTGAATAACCTCAAAAAGTGTTTATCAAGCAAAGACCTTAAAACCTGCCTCTTAAAATAAAAATGAAACAAGTCTATCTTGATAATGGTTCAGCAACCAGAATTGATGAGCGCGTCTTTGATGCAATGCTTCCATTCCTGAAAGAAGATTATGGCAATGCCCAGAGCATGCATTCCTTGGGTCAGCGTGCAAAGGATGCCCTTGAAAATGCTCGCTCAGATGTGGCAAAACTGATAAATGCCCGTCCCGAAGAAATAATCTTCACTTCCTGCGGTTCAGAATCAAATAATCTTGCGATAAAAGGTGTTGCCTATGCCCAGAGACAAAAAGGTAAACATATCATAATCTCAAGTATTGAACACTTTTCAGTATTGCAGGCGGCAAAGCGACTTGGACAGGAAGGATTTGAGATAACATATCTACCGGTTGATAAATACGGGTTTATCGCTCCGGATGAGTTAGAAAAAAATTTAAGAAAGGATACAATCCTTGTCTCAATCCAGCATGCGAACCCTGAAATTGGCACGATACAGCCGATAAAAGAACTTTCTAAAATTGTGCACAACGCGGGTGCACTTTTCCACACCGATGCAGTTGCCAGTGCCGGCATAATACCTGTTGATGTGAATGAACTCGGTGTTGACTTACTAAGCCTTGCTGGTGCAACGATTTATGGACCAAAAGGAGCAGGTGCATTATATTTGAAGAAAGGAATTCGTATCATCCCGCTCATTGATGGTGGAATCCAGGAATTCGGAAGAAGGGCAGGTACAGAAAACATACCAGCAATCGTAGGATTTGGCAAAGCATGTGAGATTGCTATTGTAGAAATGGAATCAAATAGAGAAAAGATGATAAGATTACAAAGAAGATTGATTCAAGAACTACCTCAGAAGATTGAATACATATATTTGAATGGGCATCCAGAGACTCGCCTACCCAATAATGTAAATTTCTCTGTTGAATTTGTAGAAGGCGAAGGAATGCTACTATTTTTAGACCAGAGAGGAATCTATGTAACAAGCGGTTCTGCCTGTACCTCAAGGGCATTGAAGATGTCCCATGTATTACAGGCAATAAACCTTGACCCGGCAGTTGCCCAGGGCTCGGTATTGATGGTACTTTCAAAATACAATACAGATGAAGATGTGGATTACATTCTCAATGAATTCCCACCCATTGTTACACAATTACGCAATATGTCCCCCCTCTATGCCTATTTTTTGAAGACCGGTAAAAGAATGGAGGCAGGTCCCGGCACCGATTATGAACACCACCATAATCAGGAAGAAACCTAATCAGTAACCTTTCCAACTAACTCTAAACAGAATTTAATAAAGAAAGATCGGCGTTCTTTATATCTCTTTAAAATTAAGCAGTGTAACTTTTATGAAATTCTTACGAATTAACTCCCCTCCAGAATTAGAAGCAAATCCGCCATTCTGACTCTGAAACAAGGAAGGAAATAATCTGAATTTTTAAGGGTGGGAAAACTATCATGGTATCCTGTCATTGACATTGAGGTAATTTTCATTATAATTCGGCGTACAAAGGAGTCTGTGAAGGCATTATACTTTGACCCGATTTCCGGTGCGAGTGGTGATATGATACTCGCCGCTTTAATTGACCTTGGCGTGAGTGTGGATTTTTTAAAGAAGAATCTCGCATGCATCACCCAATTTGAATTAAGAGTAAAAAATGTAAACCGCACTGGTGTCGTTGCCAAAAGTGTTCAGTTTGTAATAAAAAAAGAAGTGGGCGCGGATAACTTCCTACCCCTGCTTGAAAGAAGCAGACTTTCCCAAAAAGTAAAAGACATTTCAAGAAGGATAATTGAGCGTATCTTTGAGGTGGAAAAAAGAATCCATGGAACCAGAGATTGCCATCTCCATGAACTCGGCACCGCCGATACCCTGCTTGATGTTGTCGGTGCAACACTGGCAATAGATAGTTTGGGGATTAGTAAAGTCTATACGGGTCCATTAAAAGCGGGTAGGGGATTCGTCAGAACCTGTGAAGGAAATATGCCCGCATTCAATTTTGCCACCGCCCAGTTACTTAAGGGCTTTCCGGTGGAATTTCTGCCCATCCCATTTGAGCTGACCACCCCGACCGGTGCAGCAATCTTAAGCACCATTGCCGAACCAATCGAAAATATAAGTTTCAAAAAGATTGAAAACATCGGCATCGGTACCGGCACAATGGACTTAAAAGAATATCCCAACCTGTTAAGGACCTTCATAGGCGAATTGAATGATACCCTGTTTGATGAATGCAGAGTAATAGAGGCGAATATTGATGATCAGAATCCGCAGGACTATGAAGTTATCTTTGAAAAATTGTATAAGGCGGGAGCGCTTGAGGTATTTCTTACCCCGGTGATTATGAAAAACTCAAGACCCGGGATTATGCTTACTGTCTTGACGATGGGTGATAATCAAAAAGTCATAGATTTAATATTCCAGGAAACAACGACACTCGGGGTAAGGATGATGAACACTACAAGAATAAAACTCGCACGCTGTATTTTAAGTGTTCCAACCCCTTATGGCAAAATAAAAACAAAAATATTTGAATACGCTGGTAAAAAGAGATTCTCCCTTGAATATCAGGATTTAAAAAAACTCTCAAGCAAACTTAATAGGCCATTGCGAGACCTGCGTCAGGAGATTACCCAATTTGTTCAGGAATATCTCACCAAGAGGAAACCAGTTGAATTATGCCCATAGAGCTGCGAATGTAAAATAATTATGAATAAAGATAACGACCAGACATTAGCCGATAAAAAAACTCAGAGACCGGAAGGGGTCGGCGCATCTAACAGGGTAAACCACCTTTCCCAGAGATTGTCTAAATATCGTGAGCTCACCGATGAGGAACTTGTTCAACTGGTCAGGGCGGGACAAATTGAACCTTACGATGAACTTGTTAGAAGGCATGAGGTTAAAATTCATGATTTGTGTTATAAGATGTTAAAAAACTACGAGGATGCGAAGGATATGGCACAGGAGACTTTTATCAAGGCTTACCGGAACCTGAATAGTTTTGATGGACGTTCCAAATTTACCACATGGTTATTCAGAATTGCAGTTAATAACTGTATAAACTTCTTAAAGAAACAAAAACCACAGGACGAGATTAAAGAGGAAATCCTGGAGGTCCCCAGAAATGACCCGGTTGAAAGATATCGTAACAAAAGGTTAAGGGAGTTAATTCTAAATGCGGTTTCCAAACTTCCCGATGTCCAGAAGAGCGTCTTCACCTTAAGGGCATTGGAAGACCTCCCCTACCAGGAAATCAGCACAATTTTAAAAAAACCGGTAAATACAGTTAAGGTAAACTATCACCTGGCAGTGAAAAATTTAAAAAGCTATTTGAAAGGTAAGATATGAACTGTCTTGATATCCAGGATAAAATTACTGACCTGCTCTTAGGGCAGATTGACCCGCAGGAAAAGGCGCTCATCCTTGAACATATTGCCAAATGCCCCCTGTGTGCTGAAGATTTCAATTTCTTGAGCGAGTGTATAAATGTCTGTGCCTGTCCCGAATTTGAAGAAATAGACGAAAATTACTGGGAGGAATTTGTCGTATCAATCCACCAAAAAATTTCTTACGAAAAACCAAGGCCAAAATTCCGTTATCGCACGATAATCCCGATTGTCCTTTCCGCAATGGGTGTGTTTGGTATAATATATTTCTTATTTTTAAAACCCCAAAACAGAGAAGTCGCCCAACCCAGGGAACTGGAAATCCAGCCCGACCCCTACCAGGAAATTTACGAACTTACGCCCGAAGAGCAGAAGGAATTCATCAGGATGATTAATCAAAAGTATTTTGGTGAATAAGGAACTTCCCAGAACATCATCAGGGGTTTCACCCCTGAAACCCCAACCCTCACCCCTTCCCTCTCCCTTAAAAAGGGAGAGGATGAAGGTGAGGGTCCCTTGAAATTTTCCAAATTCTTATACCTCAAGATATTCAGGGGAGGATGATATGAAAATGGTCTCCGCACAAAGAGACGGTTTGCTATATAGCGGGGGTTTTCAGGGGGTATCCCCCTGAATATCTTGCTACTATTGATTTTATCTAAAATCTGAATAAACTATTAAGCCTGATAAAAATTGAAAGGGGGTTAGATGAAAAGATTTTTTATTATTCCGATCATTTTTTTAATTATTATATGTGTATCGTGCCCAAGAAAAGAAAAAAGGGGTATTGATATCA
>JBDRWA010000143.1:0-5254 GCA_039802145.1 Caldifarciminota bacterium
CAATGTAATTAACCATAAAACCATCTACCCACCTAACTATCCAACCATCAAGCCATCCAACAATCCCTTTACTTCTTGTGAATCCGGAATTATCTTCAAAACCTTTTGTAAAATTTTCCGTGCATCGTTTTTATTGCCATGTTCTATACAACTCTTAGCAAAATTTATTGCCTCATTCTCAAACTGGCTCAAAATCTTAAATCTCATATCCACTGACCAGTCGTCAAAGTTCTTTTTGAATGGCTCGCCACGGAATAATTTAAATGCACGCAAGTATTCTTTTTTAGCAAAATTCCATTCCCCTGCCCGCTGTAGTGCCTTTGCCCGGGCATGGGCTGCACAAAAGTCACTGTAATCAGTGGCAATATAAAATCCTTTGTTTACCAGCATTTTTGAATTGTAGTATGATTGTATCATCAACAAATGTCCTGGCATCATTAACTTCTTCTTAATATCAACAAGCATGTGAGAAAATCTATCTTCTGGCGTTTTGCTTTTATGCCAGAAGTTATTATAAATTTCAGTAACAGAAACACTCTTTTCAGGTTCAGATGCATTAAGACCGAGATAAATTAAAAATGCTGATTCTTTAGGAGTTAATTTAATTCGTAAGTATTCTTGGTTTTTATAAACAACTGGTTCTCCTAAAATTTTTATATAATAAACCGGGGTTTCTGGGTTGAATAAAGGCATTTGCAAGAAACAACGGGGGATTTCGGGGTTTTTACCTTTTTTCAACATTTCATGAACTGGTTCTGGAACATACAAAAAAAGGCGATGGAGAAATCCACGGATGCCATATTTTTTTGCATAATTTTGTAATTTTCGGTAATCACTGGTTTTTTTACTTGTTTTCGCCCATTTGAGTAAATATACCAAATAGATAGTAGGTAATTTAGCCGCCGGTAAACGCAAATTTTCGGGATTTATCAGATGCTCCATTATTTTCGCTTCTCTTTTTAATTTGTATTTTTTTATAAGCTTTAGATAGTTGCTTAACAAGTTTTTTGCTCCTTCTTTTTCGCCGATCAGACAATTAATTGCTCCGTAACAGCAAATTGTTGTAAATATTGTATTACGAAACTGCTCGCGCTCAGATTTTCCAAGAGTTTTTTGTAAATAATAAAGGGCCTTTTCAATCCTTCCCAGGCCAAGATAGGCAAGTGCCTGGGTAAGAGCATACGAAGCAAAATATTTATTTTTAAACTCTATCTTTGCCATATTGAGATATTTTATTGCCTCGCGATGTCGACCATCAATGGTGAGGGACAAGCCAATTTTAAAATAAAGGCGATTTTTTGTTTCTTCATCTTTTGTCATTTCCAGTGCCTTCAATTGATATCTCAAGGCGGAATTATAATCGCTCATGAATGTCATCAAATCAGCGTAGGATTCATAAAAAGAGGCATAGGGAAGTCTTCTGAGTAACCGACAGGCTTTTTGTGTCAACCTTTTCGCCATAGCAGTGTCCATAATCTCTGTCCTTGCTGTTGCCTCCAGGAAGGTCAATTGAAAATTTAAAATTGGGTCACGAAGCTTACCTTTTAGTCTTTTTAAGTGATGATTCAATTCTATTTCTTTTTCTGGGGTGCGCATCCAGTGCAGGGCAAGAATTTCCAAGAGCCCGGCAATGATTGCCGAATAATACAATTTTTCCCTTTCAAATTGCCGACGCAATCTATGAATCTTTTTATAAAATTCTGGTGTAGGAATCTTCAAAAACTGATTATACAATTTGTCAAATTGCCTTCTTAAAGAGAGTAAATTCTCGGGAATCTTTTCCAGAATATCATCATAATGGGGAGGGTAGCCGGGAAGCGAATTTAAAATCTCAGCCGCTTTTTTCAAGTTTTCATTTGTAGGTTTGTTTTTGAAAAGATGCCGAGCATATTCAAGACAATTTTTTGTCTCAGGAGTTTCTCGAACAAAAAATGAGAATGGGTCATCAACGAGTCTTTTGGCAAACCCATATCTGTTCCAGATATCATATATGCCCTTTATGGAGATGCGAATTCCTTTTTTCTGTAAGTTTCGCTGTGCTTGGTTTAGCGTTATTTCCGGATTATTTTCTTTTAACAGCATAATTGTTTTTTCCACTTCCGTGGACACGCGATTCCATGGATGATGATACAGAATTTTGTTTTCGTTAAATTTTTTTATCCATCGGCTCAATGTCGAGTAATGGATTTTATATTTCGTTGCTACATTTTTAAGATTTTTTTCTCTCTGATATTCTTCAATTGCCTTCAGTTTTGTTGTAAGTCCTATCCTCATTTGCAATCCGCGGAAAAATGATAACAAAAATTTAGTAATTTGTCAATAGTTGTTTTTGGGGCTAAAAGTATTGAAATTTTATGCAATTTTTGAGATTAAATATTATTATTTGCGCCATCTTTCATATTATACTAATAGCGCAAAGGAGGTGTCATGTTTTTAGTCTTAAGTCTTATTGCAGTTCTGGTGCCGCCTTCGGTTCGGGGAAAAATGACGACCGAGCTCAATGAGCAAATCTTTAAGGCATCGCCGGATGGAATGGTTGAATGTATTGTGATAATGAAGGAGTCATATCCTTATGAAGCGATGGAGGCATATCCGATCAAAGAGCGGATAAGAACCTATCGTGAGATTGCTGAGCTCAGTCAGACTCCATTGATTCAGTGGTTATCAGGCAGGACCGATGCCAAGGTTCATCAGCGTTTCTGGGTGATAAATGGTTTCCATCTTGAAGCGAAACCAGAGGTTATTATTGAGATTGCCAAGCGTCCAGATGTGGGCTGGATTTCGCATAATGGAGAAGTTCACATTGTTGATGGAGATTATATGACAGCGATCGCCTCAAGAGCAACCCCGTGGGGTATCAGAAAGATCAAAGCGGATTCCTGCTGGGCTGCTGGTTTTACCGGACAGGGTATAATCCTTGGTGAGACCGATACTGGTGTTGAATATACCCATCCGGCATTACAGGGTAAGTGGTCAGGATATTGGAAGGTTGCTTCAGGTTTGCCACCTTCTTCAACACCTTATGATGACCATGGTCACGGCACCCATTGTATGGGTACGATTATGGGTGGTGATGGACCGGGTCCATTTTCAGAGGATATTGGTGTGGCATTCAACGCCAAATTTGCGGCGGCAAAGGTTCTTAATTCAGGAGGTTCTGGTTCGTATGCCCAGTGTGCTGAAGGTTTGCAGTTTATGGCAGACTTAAAAGATTCAGTTGATATAAAAGCAGTCTCCAATTCCTGGGGAGGTTCAAATGGTGCTGATACATTCTTTTACCCTATAACCAGGACATACATTTCTATCGGGATTGTTCCAGTCTTTGCAAATGGGAATTCCGGTCCTAATCCTGGAACAGTGGGTTGCCCGGGGAGCTATTCCAATGTCATTGGTGTCGGCGCGACTGATAGCACTGACGCTATCGCCACTTTTTCAAGCCGTGGACCTGCCCCAAACCAGCCACCATTCAATGACCCATCAACCTGGTTGAGGAGTGACTGGAATTTAACAAAACCACAGATCTCTGCACCTGGTGTTTACATTCGTTCTTGTATACCAGGTGGCGGATATGAATACTGGCAGGGCACCTCAATGGCAACGCCACATGTTACCGGGTCTATTGGTCTGATCTGTCAAAAAAATCCTACACTCTCTCCTTATGTGATTTATGATATACTCCTTGATAATGTTGATACACCTTCTCAGGGTGCACCTTACCCTAATAACAATTATGGCTGGGGAAGGCTCAATGTCTGGAAGGCAGTCCAGGCAACACCCACGGTAAATCAACCTTATATTTCAATATTGAGCACCCAGATAACCGACCCGCCACCAGGGGGAAATAATAATGGTCTTATTGAACCCGGTGAGACCGCGAGGATGGTTGTAAGTGTAAAAAATCTTGGTGGTGTGACAGGGAATAATACAACTGGAACTTTAAGGTCTTATGATAACTTTGTCACAATCAATAACGGATTCTATAACTTTGGCACAATCCCACCCCAAGGGACTGCATCAAATTCAAGTAATCCTTATACATTTACTGCGCACAACCTGACTCCTCAGGGTCATATCGCAAAGATCGGTTTGATCATTCATTCTGATGGACCACATGATTCCCTTGATTTTGATGATACAGTCTTTTATTCAATCCAGATTGGCACGCCGCCGCCTCCTTATGCGATATATGAAGATGATTTTGAATATGGTTCAGGATTGGATAGTTTTTTATATTACTGGGATAAGACTGGAAACTGGAACTGGGCAACGAATAATTACCACTCACCAACGCATTCTGCATATAGCGGCGCGGTGAATAATAACATAATGATGCTCACTTTGAAAAATAGTGTCAACCTCACTCCGTTCACAAATCCAGTGCTGAAGTTCTGGCATAAATATCGGTTTGAACAGGGCATATTCTTGGATAGTGCGGTGGTCCATATCTCAACGAACGGTGGAACATCTTGGACGAGATTGTGGCGGTATAACTGGATGGATGGTGATACAATCCCTTGGAGAGAGGTGGAGATATCATTATCATCTTATATTAGCAACAATGTGAAGATTCGTTATGCAGTTGACGCCTATACATTCTTTAATGATTATGCTGACTGGTGGATTGATGATTTTAGAATTCTTGTCCCGACTGATAATGAACCACCATATTTTACCAATACGACAAGATGGACTGATACTTCATTCACCGGACCGTTCCCGGTGCGCTCAACGATTACCGATGTCAGTGGTGTGGATTCTGCATATCTTTATTATCGGATAAATTCGGGTGCCTGGCAGAGACTTGTAATGACCCATCAGGGGAGTAATGTCTATCAGGCAACGATTCCGTCGCAGCCATTGTATACGCGTGTTGATTATTATCTCTGGGCTCGTGATAAGTGGATAAATCCAAATTCAGGCTGTGATCCGGTTGGTGCACCCCAGGATGGTTATTATTCATTCCAGATTCGTCCGGTTGGAGCAGTGGAGCAGAAGCCAAAAGGCTCACTGAAATTTGCCTTTTCGGTTTCAAATCCGGTCCGGGGCAATCTGCATATAAGATATTCGGTTCCTGAGCCGGTGCGGGTGGAATTTCTGGTTTATGATGTTATGGGTAGAAAGGTGCGGACATTGATTGATAAAGATGTAAAACCTGGTGAATATGAACTCATCTGGGATAACAAGGATGATACCGGTCGTCAACTTGCTGCGGGCGTGTATTTTGTAAAGTTAGCTGCGGGTGGTTTTAATAAAG
>JBDRWA010000144.1:0-5229 GCA_039802145.1 Caldifarciminota bacterium
TTGTTTCAACGCAGGCGTCGGCATCAAAACGATCATATTTTGTCCCTTCAGGATTTTCATAAACGACAACGAAGTAAAGGTCACCTTGAGACGTTAATGTCGGTTCACCAACCCCTGCGGTATTTCCTGCAGAAATAACCAATTCTGCCGTTCCCCAGTCGTCCCAATTGCCGTAAGTTTTCTGTTTTCTTCTAAATATTGCCAGTTTGCCATCGGTATGTTCGGCTGAATAATATAGCCACCAATCTGTACCATCAAAATATAAATGAGGTTGATGTTCTTTTTGAGAAGTATTCACAGTAGTTACCGGCAATGGTTTTGACCAATTTACTCCATTATCCGTACTGACTGAATACCATATATCATGCCCGCCTTCGCCGCCCGGTCGGTCTTCACTATCAAAGAACAAAACCAGTGTGGTATCATCAATCAACTCAATATGGGGATTATCCTCAGTATAAGCCGTATTTATGAATTGTGTCCCAAAACTATCAATCGGTGTAAGTAAACCACCTATTCCCGAAGGATTAGGAGTGGTATTTCTAATACACTTTATGTTCGTATTCGCTGTATAAACATCATTGCTGGTAAAAACACAAATTGAAATAGTTGAAGAATCAGCAAAAATTGAACAGAAGCCGCCTTCGCTATAGATACTCCGTTTCATATTGGAAATAGTCCATGTGCCAAATTCGTCGTTAATTGTACGCCGCGTCGCATATATAATATCACTATGATACCAGGGAAAAGTTCCGACGGGATTGCTCTTTAAATCCATATCATAATGGGGACCACGGTCATATTTAACAAGGTTTTCTACTTTATCACCGTTTAAGACAAATGATAAAAAATCGGCAGGCATATAAGTCGCATACAAATGCAATCCATCGCGGCTTACATATAATCCATCTTCCCAACCCAGCGTATTATTACTTAATATCCTGGGTGTATTAAATTCATTGGGCAGATGACATTCCACATAAGCATTTTCTTTTATTTCGGGCCAATTGGTAACCTTTTTTTGACAATTAAAAAAGGAAAGGATAATGCAACAAAAAGTATAGACTTTAAGGATATGTTGAGCAGGCATAATAACTCCTTTCACCCTCACCTTAGTCCTCTCCCTTAAAGAGAGAGGGTAGGGCGCGGGTCTCATTGTGTCCTCCATTTATTTATGACCTTTAATGCCTTTAAGGCACTTCTTTCTTTATCTTTAATCTCCAGCATAATATCAAAATCAAGTTCAAGCGTGGTTTTTATGTAATTTTCAAAATCCTTAAGATTTATATGATGCGTATGGGTTCCTATTCTTGCCCCTCTTTTCTGAGTACTATAATCCGTCATTGGCAATCCATCTTTTTTATGCCAGGTCTTTATTGCTGATTTCAGTGCCTCAAGATAAGATTCACCGTTATTTAAACAAGAATGATGGAAATAATCAAATAAAACGGGAATACCTGTTTCTTGAGAGATGAGCAAACAATCACTAAGTGAATATAGCCGTTCATCATTTTCAATCACCAGTCTATCTTTAACCATTATGGGTAATTGCTGATAATTTCTTATAAATCGCTCAATTGATTTTTTCTTATCATCATAAATACCACCGATATGAATCTGCACCTTGGCAGTTTTGTCCAGCCCCATTAAATCAAGTATTTCGCAATGATAAATTAGTTCTCTAACGCTATTTCTTACAATTCCTTTGTCTGGCGAATTAATTAAAACAAACTGGTCTGGATGCATTGAGATTCTAAAATTATGTTTTATTATATACCTCCCAATTTCTGCAAAACGATTTTCAAAATACTTTTGCCATTTGAATTTATTTATGGGGTGGCTTGCAAACGGAACAATATCAGAACTGATTCTAAAAAATAAAAGATTATGGTGAACATTAAATTCAAGAATTTTTTGGAGACAATCAAGATTATTAGTGATTTTCTCAATGAGATTTTTCTCTGAATAGTTTTTTAATCTGAATGTTGAATTTGCCGTACAACCAATGGATAGATTTATGCACGGATAGCCAATCTTCATTATTATCTAAAAAATTTGACTGTATCCTTCAAGAGTTGCTCCCGTTTCAAAATATCTGCAGTCACACCAAATTGATAGCAGGCATCTTCAAGCACCTCTCTTGCCTTAGAAAGATCTGTGGTTGCATAATAAGCATCAAAAAGCAATAAATAAGCATCATAAAGCCTCTGCTGATTAATGACTCTTTGGCACAAACTTATTGTCTTATGATAATTCCCATCATAATAGTTTAAATATGCAAGATTCATTTGAATTGTAATATCAGTGGAATCAAGGCTGTAAGCCTTTTCCCAGGCAATTTTCGCTGAGTCCTTCATTCCCAGTAAACCATAAACAGTTCCGAGTCCGGCAAATATACGTGGGTCACCCTGAAAGAGTAAACGGGCATGGCGGAGGTTTATTACCGCGTTTGGGAGGTCATTGTTGTATAAATAAGCCAACCCTGCACAGGTCCAAAATCGCCAATTATTTGGGCTTGAATGCGCAGCTTTTTGATAGTAAATAGCTGCAGTGGCAAAGTCATTTTTATCCCAGTAATGTCTACCGAGTGCCTCATAGCCATATGCTGTTCCAGAGAGATTCGGGCGTGCTTCAAGGATATCTTTGAATCGTTCAATTGAAAGCGTTAGTGAATGATTAACAAGAAACCAGGGTATTGAAAGTAAAATAGAAATAATAGCAACCACAAGAAAGAAATTCTTTCTTAACATCTGCAATTTGAAAAATCTAATAATTATTGAAAGAATGGGCACAATCAAGCAAAGACTGCCTAAATCCCAATCCCGTGCAAGTCCCAAAGGGGAATCGAATAGAATGATAAAAAACAAAAATGGAATAGACAAAAATAAAAATATTTTGTTCTGCTCTTTCTCTTCCTTTGTAAGTGGTAAGAAACCGAAAATTATATGTAATACCATCAATGGTAAAATCGGCATATTCAACAATAATAAGTTCAAAACATCAACTATATGGTCAAGACTAAAGATTGCGCTAAAATACGAAGAAGTTGCTCTCAATTTAAAAAACTTTTGTGACACTTCAATAACTCCTTTCAGCAGAAGGTTAAATGTCAAACCATTAAACAAAGCCAAAAATATCACCCCGATAAAAGGTATTGCAAGAAAAATAAAACCTTCCCAAGTTCTGAATTGTTTCTGGTTTTTGAGAATGTAAAAGATTAAGGATGGCAAAAGGAGTATCGCAACTATGTGCAAACATATTGAGAGGCTGAAAAACAAGAATACAAAATTTGAGGTGGGATTACTATCGGTTATGAGAACAAAATACGCTAACATTGCAACATAGACAAGTGTATAATTCTCAACATGCCCCATAAACAAGGCATTTATTCCGAGCGAGGATAAAATTAAAAGGAAAGCCGGCTGGATTGATTTTCCTTCGCGCTGTACTAACTTTAGATAACAGAATGCCGCGGGAATTACGGCAGCCGTATTGACGATACGATATACCATTACACCACTTCTGATCGATGTCGGCAGAAGCAAATAAAATGTGCGATATAAGAGAATGCTTAATGTCTCGGTAGGAAACTTTGGAAGTGCAACCTCTATTTTTTTAACTAAAAGCAAGGCATCTCCGTATAATAAAGATGCCTCCTGAAGTAGAGCACACAGTGTACAAAATAAAATTTCCCAGACAAGGTTGAATTTAGGTGTAGAAATTTTTGCCGTCAGGTCGATTTTTAAGAATAGCAGTAAAAATGCAGAAATCAATAAAAAGAACTGAACAGCAAAAGATGGTTTTGAAAGATACCCACCCAAACTTGCACCCCAAAGGATGTTCTTCAGTGAACCCCAAAAAGATGGTAACAAGAAAAGGAGTATGTTTGCGATTATAAGAATGATCACCGTGGGTCTAAAATTTTGTGCTGTTTCTTTCATATTTATTTATCCTAAATCACATGAAGATAAAAATCTTTCGGCTGGAGTTCAAAATACTTTTCAGTCTGCAGTGCTATTTTTCTTCTCAAATCCAGACATAGATGGCAGCCGGAAATATAGCCTTCTGGGTTTTCTTTATAACCAAACTCTCTGCAGAGTTCGTATAAATTCTTTATATCTGAGCACAAAGCATTAACGATTCGCAATTCATTTATATCAAATTCAGTGAATAGTCGTTTAATATTGTCAATTTTGCCAAGTGTTAGCCCACCACAATAACCCGGAATGTAATTTCCATAGTTATCAAAATGGATGTGCCAGTTTCGGAATAGTTCATCTTTGCAATTATGACCGAAAAAATATTCGGCTTTATATTTGCGAAACAGGCGCTTCAATTTATAAACTGCCCTGCCCATCGGCAATAGTTCAATGTAATAAAGTGATTCAGGAATTCTTTCAAAGAATTGTTGTGCCAGCATTGTGCCTTTTATACCCATTGATTTAAAGACCTGATAAAAATAGTGTTGATAAATTAGTAAATTTTCGCCGAACACTTGCTCACTTGCCCTGATACAAATTTCTGTACTTTCAAAGGGGATATTTTCAAGTATAAATGGGTTTACACTGATAAGGATACCGTGCAGACCCGCCTTTTTCAGTTCAAGCAATCTTTTTTCGGTTGTCTCTTCATCCTTACACCAGAAACAATTCGTCTCAACAAATAAAGAAGGGATATTGAATCTTTTTGCCATGCGGGTTAGTTCTAACAATAAATCAAAATTCAGAAAAGGTTCTCCTCCGGTAAAGTGTAGTCCATAATTTATTCCGATACGATTACCAGGTAAACCCTGGATGCTATCGGCAATCGCAGAAAAAATCCTTTCTGCAACAGACAATTTAATCCAATCTGCTTCCCAGCTTGAACCGCAGGCATACATACAGTGCTGGCATTCAGCATTACACTTATATGTTAAAAACAATCCCATTGAAATCGGCTTTTGAATTAGCATAGTTATTCTTTTAATATTTCCTGCTCAAGCATCCGTGCATATTCAGCCTCGCTGTATGCCCGTAGCCTTTGTATTGTAGTATCATAAGGGTCAATGATTTCCTCCTCAAGGGTTTCAAAATACCTTGCCTTTGGGTCAATGTCATTGAGTTTTTTGATTAAAATCTCACGCTCTTTTTCGGGCATTACCTTTGAATCGGTCATCGCAGCGGCACGGGCAAATACGCCATTCTTTAACAAATTCTCCAATGCCTTAAATGGCAATTCATAGAATTCGCC
>JBDRWA010000145.1:0-5170 GCA_039802145.1 Caldifarciminota bacterium
TCACGGTTGATTCACCACTATACCCAAAGGGAGAATTAAGGGAGGCAAAAAAAATTGCCCGCCGGTTAAAGGTGAGACATTTAATAATCCATTCTGATGAACTAAAAAATCAAAATTTCGTAAAAAATAAAAAGACCCGTTGTTATTATTGCAAGATTGAACTGTTCAGGAATTTGCAGAAAATTGCCCGAGAATATGGATACACAGTGGTGGAGGCAAGCAATAAGACAGACCTGAAGGATTTCCGCCCCGGGTTACTTGCCGCTAAAAAGATGGGGGTTGATTCTCCTCTGATAAAGGCAGGATTGCTCAAAGAAGAGATAAGAATGCTTGCCAGGAAATTTGGACTACCCAACTGGAATAAACCATCAATGGCCTGTCTTGCCTCAAGGATTCCTTATGGTCGGAGGATAAAAAGGGAGGTTCTAACAAGAATCTCTAAGGCTGAGGATTATCTTAAAAGATTTAAAATTACCCAGGTCCGGGTGCGTGCCCATCTTCCCATTGCCCGGCTTGAGGTTTTACCACACGAATTCAGGATGATATTAGAGAACAAAACTCAAATTATAAGATATCTTAAAAAATTGGGATACCGATATATAACCCTTGATTTAGAAGGCTACAAAAGCGGGAGCATGAACTTATGATTCGTCTGCGTGAACTGGCAAGGCCATTCTTAAAAGTTGGACTCTTCGGTTTTGGCGGCGGGGCAGGAATGCTGGCAATTCTGCGTGCCGAATGTGTCAAAAAAAAGAAATTGATCTCGGACGATGAATTGGCAACCGCGGTGGCAATCGGTCAGATGTTACCCGGACCATTTGTCCCCAACTACTGCGAATATATTGGTTATTGTCTGCGCGGGATAAGGGGAGCGGTCGTTGCTGGTGTGTCTCTGCTTCTGCCTTCTTTTATCCTAATGCTAATTCTTTCTTATCTCTACCTTGCCTTTCATACCCTACCCGCAATCAATCAGATTTTTAAAGGTATCGGTACAGTTATGACCGCAATAATACTATGGGCAAGCTTGGATATGGGTAAGGTCTTAATAAAGGATTTCAAGGGGATCCTGGTATTAGGGTTTGCGCTGGTTTTATTTCTAATAAAATTTGACCCGGTATTAACCGTGCTTCTTGCTGGTGGTCTCAATATCGCTCTGCAACATTTAAAGACACCCAAATTATTCTTTGCAGTTGGAATTTTTTTATTTGATATAAAAAAGATTGCGGAATTATTCTGGATATTTTTTAAGATCGGCGCCGTGATTTTTGGTGGTGGATATGCGGCAATACCATTTATCCAAAATGAGGTCTGTTTCTATAGAAATTGGTTGACAGATAAAGAATTCCTTGATGGCTTTGCCCTTGGTCAGATTACACCGGGACCGGTCGCCATCACCGCCACATTTGTTGGTTTCAAGGTGCAGGGTATTATCGGCGCAGTTGTATCAACAGTTGGGATATTTTTGCCTTCTTTTTTAATGCTTTTGATTTTAGTGCGAATCTATAAGAGGATTGAACATAATCAATATGTTAAATCCTTCTTTGACGGAATAAAATCCGCAGTTGTGGCGATTCTCTTATCAACCGGAATTTTCTTTATTCCAATAAATTGGTCTTATTTACCATATGCAATCTTCGGGATTCTTTGTCTTTTGATTTTAATTTTTCTGCCTAAAAAAATTGACCCGATATTTTTGATAATCGCAGGTGTTGGTTTTAGTTTTATTTTCCATTGATATATCTAAGTGGAGAGTTAAAAAATGTAGAAATCTTCTTTCGTTTACATCATGGTTGACAAATAGGTTATTTCGGATATAATACCAATAATAAGGAGATGTAAATAAAAATTGCCGAAGAATTTCTTTTCCGGGGTGGAGTTTTTAAGTATTTGTTATTCGGCGGCGTAGCTCAGTTGGTAGAGCAGGAGAATCATAATCTCTGTGTCAGGGGTTCGAATCCCTTCGCCGCTATATTAATATTTTTATCGGGGAACGGGATTAAACAGATGATTGAGGCATTGAGGGCGTATCTAAAGGACATCAATAAATTTGCCTTGCGAGTAGATGAATTAACAAATTTTCTAAATACCAACAATATGCACCTGGAGGAACTCATTAGAAAATTTGAATCCCTCTCACCGCTATTTCAACGCACTGAAAAACTCCTGGGGATGCTTAAAGAATTCTCCGAGACATTTAAAAAAGAAATACAGACACTGCGCAAAGTGTTCTTTGATGTTGAAGATGTCATTCGCAAGACCACCGATAATATTACAAATCTGGTTGAAATCTTTAAAACTACAATTGAGGAATTAAAAGAACTTGAGATGAATGCCTCTGAGATAATAAAAAAATCCCGTCTTTTGGCGCCGCTGGCCCTCAATGCTGAAATCAAGGCGTTCCATTCTAAGGAAGAAGGGAGGGGACTGGCCGTTATTGCGCGTGAGGTTGGTCGCCTTGTTGATTTTTCTCATAAATCATTTATGGAATTTGCTGCTACACTTGATCGGGTGAAAAAAATATCGCAGTCCGCAACAGTAGAATTTGCCCGATCCTTAGAACTGTCTTCTTATTCTTCAAGACTATATCTTAAAGCCCAGGAGTCGCTAAAGACCATTGACGAACTTATTAAGTCCCTTGAGAAGATGCCGGGCAGGGTTGAAGATGGTATCAAAATATTTTCTACACTACAGGCAACTATTTCAATGAAATTGAAGTTAATAAATGAACAATTGATTGATTCTTTGAATACCGTTGACGAAATATCAAGAAGGGGTACCGAAATCAGTGCCCTTGCAGGTAATCTGGGTGACCTTTATCGGGTCCTGGGAATTCAACGAAGTTTACCCAACCCTTACATTTATAACCAGTTCATTCACCTGATTGATGAAAATATCCGGGTCTTGAGTAAAATTGGCGGAGGTCATCTTCCGGTAATATTCTCCGAAGAAATATATAAGGAAACCGATAAAATTTATCAACAGATTCCATCAATGAAAGGGATAATTGACTATACCAATGAAATTGCTGCGGAACTTATAAAGGAGATAGATAACTTAATAGATTTACAAAAACAGATAGAGAAATATTTCTTGGATGTTGAAGGTCTATTCAATGGTCTAAAAGATATCGGTCTTGATCTGACTAATGAACTGGAGAGATTAGAGATTAATTCCTTAGAGGCAGCAGGGGTCTTTTCAAGGCTCAAGATACTTTCCATATTCGCCCGGCTGGAAGAAAGCCGGGGGAAAAGATATCAGTCTAACATCAGCCCGGTGGTGGAGGAATTTTCGCAATTATCGGTTGAGAGTGAAGGGTTATGCAAGGAGATTGAAAACAGGCTTGGTGAATTAAAAAAATCTGTTTCTTCATTAACAATGACCAAAGTTGATGGGAGAAAATTTGTAAGTCTAAAAAAACCGGATTTTACAAAGATCAAAATATTCCTTGATGACATCAATCGGGTATTTGATGAAAAGATAGTCTGCATCCAGGAGTGCAAGGGTATGGCAGACGAACTCCACCGCAATAACCTTTATCTCCGGAATCTATGGGACCTTTACGAAGATTCAATGAAAAAGATTTTAAGTTACCGTGAGAAACTAAAATCTCTTTCTGAAAAAATACCCAGGCCTGCCCCTGTGGTTAAAAAGAAGAGCGTTTTGACAACCCATCTCTCTTCAGACCCCCTTACCCTGAAGGGGGATTTAAAAACCGATGCAAATTCCCACCAGGTGATTATAAACTCCTCACTGGGTTTGTTTCAGTTTGGTAAGGGTGCTGATGTCATTTCAGGATTGTGTGATAATTACGAAGTTTCAAAAAGTGGAACCGAATACACCTTTCATATTAGAGAAGACCTAAAATATGCCGATGGTACAAGGCTAAGGGTTGAGGATTTAAAGGAGGGAATAATCAGGGCGCTGAAGGGTCCCAATTTTAACTTCTTTGAGATGATAGCCGGTGCCCAAGACTACCTCCAGACCGGTGATGTCAAGATATTAGGTGTTGAGATATTGGATGAGCGAACCATTAAAATAATAACTCAATATCCATTTCTGCCGATACTTGCCAATCTTGCTACAAATGTAGCAGACCCCTACATTGATGCTGAATACCCGATTGGCGCCGGTCCTTTCAGGATTGTCTTATGGGAACGGAGCAAGAGGCTTTTGTTGGTAGCCAATGATTTCTATTTTGAAGGAAGACCGGCCGTTGACGAACTTCAATTTTTGATTATAAATGATGATGAGTATTGTTATGAGTTATTCAAGAAAGGAATTCTTTCTATCTATCGTCCTGGAGAAAAGACCCTACGAAGCATAAAGTCTGAAACACCTGAGTTGTTATACTCAATTCCCGAACTGTCTGTTCAATTTATAGCCATCCACTGTCAGAAGTTTCCCTTTTCCAATAGACTTGTGCGTCAGGCACTGAACTATGCAATTGACCGAGATAGTTTCGTTATGGAATTCTTGAAGGAATCCGCTGTTCCGGCAAGGGGGATTTTCCCACCTTCCATGAAGGTCTATAATAACAGAATCAGAGGTTTCAATTACGATCCAGCAAAAGGCAGGGTGCTTTTAGCCGAGGCAGGCTTTCCGGGGGGACTACCCGATACATACCCATTTGATGTAAGTGACTCACCTGCAGTTATAAAAAGGGCGGAATTTATCAGTTCGGCATTGAGGGAGATTGGAGTCAAGACCGAGGTCAATCCCTTGCCCTGGCACATTCTGCTCGATAAGAGTTATAATGGAAATTCATTATTGTCTTTACAGGGCTGGATCAGTGATAATGGTGACCCAGATAATTTTTTATATCCTCTTTTCCATTCAAGTTCAATTGGGTATCCCGGCAATACCTTTTTCTTTTCCGACCCCGAAATTGACCAGATGCTTGATTTGGGACGTAAGATCAGAAATGAGAATCAAAGAATAAATTTTTATCGTCAGATAGAAGAAAGGATTCTTAATGAGGCACCGGGTGTCTTTCTCTATCATTCGCTTGAAAATATAGCAGTGCAGAAGGACATTATGGGGATAAAACCGCATCCTCTGAGTTTGATAAGGGCAAAACATATAAGTAAAATTGAGGAAGATTTTTGTATGGAGAATATAGCGAAAAGCGAAATAGAGGAATAGTTATGCTATGAGATACAACACCTGGCCC
>JBDRWA010000146.1:0-5106 GCA_039802145.1 Caldifarciminota bacterium
AAAATAAAAATCAATCTTTTATTCATATTTTATAACATAAAATGCTTGTTCAGTAAGATAGATAAAGTTTCCATCGGTACCAATTAAACCTCCACAATATTTTATCGTCGCAAGGTATTGTGGGTTTGAAATGTTGCTGACATCGTAAATACAAAGTACATTAATCTGATATTGGTAATCGTAAGTAGAAAAAAATAAATATCTGCCGGATGCTGATATTGTATATGCTGATTTATCAATAGTTGTGACCAGAATTGGATTTAATGGCTCGGTAATATCATAAACCCAGACCTTATTACCAGCAATGAAGCAATGGTTTTCAAAGAGCGATAGTGAAGAAGCAGGTCCGGGCAGATGTTTAATTGAAATGTTGTGGGTAGTTGCATTAATTATATACAACCTATCGGAATTCAATATATATATAAAATCATCTTTAACTTCAATCAAACTTCCCGAATAGGGGAATGAATCAACTATATATAATGAATCGGGATCCACAATATTTATTTTATAAGTTTCAGTCCATGTTGTGGTATATATAAAATTTTCCCGCACGGCAAGGTCACGTGCCGAATACGGTAAAGTGAGGTAGCGCTTAGGTAGTGGTGATGAAACGTTGTGGATGTCATATTCGCCCAGCTTATACCCACCAATGGCATAGAGGTTGTATTCTTTTATAGCAATTTTTGAAAATTGGGAAATGGTATCTGAATAAAAGCAAACCATCTGTGGATTTGATGGATCAGTAATATCAATCACATATAATTCAGGAAGATGAGCGATAAAAGCGTAATTTAGATGTAATATCATATCATCATTATAATGCGGAATAGAAAGGGTACCAACTGCCGGGAATCGGACCCTGAATGTATTCACCTTTGACCATTCTCCCCAATCCGTTTCATTATATTTTGCCCGCACACGCCAATAATAAGTTGAATCGCCAAAGAGTTTTACAGGAAGATAAATACAGTATGAGGTTATGCATGAAAAAGACGGTGCACCATTGAAATCCGAGTTGGTATTTACCTGCAGTTCAAAGATAATGTCACTACCATAAAACGGGTTCAAAGTATCTTCTTTTAAATCCCATTGAAAAAAGGGTGGGTTGTCCATCGGTATTGAATTGTCTTCGGGATACTGTAATTGGGGTGCCGGTGGTAGATTTTTGGGGTCGTGAGGATTCAGGAATTTCTTATGTTCGCAGCCCAGTACTGATACTAATAGCAATATTTTAATAATCCGAGACATATTTTCCCCTTTTGATAATTAATCCCCAATTTAAGTTCTCTTTTCTCTTTAAGAAAAAAAACGGTACTGAGGGAAAAATTTAAGACCGAAAGTCCGAATGATACATCCCTGACCTTTTCATAAAGTTGTGTCATATTTCTATAATGTATACAATCCTCAGGCAGGTCAGCATTTTCATATTTATTGTAAAAATGTTCAACGGCGATGTCAGAGGCGATTGCGGTAATGCTGAAAGTAAAGCCAATGATACCAAATAATTTTGCCTTGCTTGCCTCTGCATTATTTAACATAAAAATAAATAAACAGAGAACAGTAAATTTTTTCACCATACTGATATAGTTTAATAAAAAATTTTTAAAAAGTCAAGCATCAACGCCAAATTCTATATAGGGTAGTTTATATTATGTAGTAGTTCTTATCTTAAAATCTAATTCTATACTGGTATTGCAAACTGTATTCGCCAGTTTCGTCCCTTTTGATTAAAATCTCGTTGCGGTCATCAATAAAATATTCTACATTAAATTCATTTGAAAAAGATGTAATATCATAGGTATAGGTGATAAAAAGATTTCGGGAGATATATTTACCAACTGTAACTTTCGTCTTCTCCTGTGGCTCAAAAATCGGTGCTTCCACCCTGAAATAATCAAGTCCGGTATAAGCCCGGAGCCTTCTTGAAACATCGCTCTCAAGATAAGCAAGCACAGTTCTTGGCAGTACCCTGCCCACATATTCACCCTGCTTTATAGATTCAAGTTCACGCCAGGTGATATTTAGATTCAAATAAGCCAATATATCCTGTTCGCTATAGCGTGGAGGTTCCGAAAAGAATTCAAAAATCGGCTCTGAAATATTACCTGTACAGTGCAGGATGATTTTTATTTCCTGGTTTGTCTCAGGCTCCCTTTCCCGAGTATTCAGTTCTGCCCAGAAATCAATTTCGGGGTCAATAACTTCCTGGGGAATGAATTTTATCGTACCGCTTGTTATCTTCAAAATGTGATTGAGCCAGTAATAATTTCCCCTTTTTGTCTCCAGATTCCCAGAAACATAAAGCGGAGTTTGTTCCTTTATGATATAAATCTCGCCACCAAATTCAATATCAGCATCACGATTTCGCAACCAGATGTTTCTATCACCACTCAGTTTTAAATTCATTCGCCATTCTTGTTTTTCTTCCTCTGCGCCTGATTCAAGATATGTTCCGAATTCAACAGGTATAATCCCCTCTTTTACATTTATATTCCCATTATAAAACATTATTTCGTCTTTCATACTGATTGAAATGTTTCCCGAACCGATTCCGTAGGCATAATTTTGATACTGAAGTGGTGCATCACGAAAACTGAAGTCAAAATAAAGATTGCGCACACGAAATTTCGGCTCTAATTTTACAACTCCACCACCGTTTACCCAGTTTCTGATACCGGGGCGTATATGGCTGCCTGAATAGATTTGCACTTTTATCGTCTCAAAGATGATCTGGTTACCGGTAAATTTAACTTTTGCATATCCAGAATCGAACTTTGCCGAAATGGCATTTATTCCAAAACTTGCATTAGTAATCTCACTTGAGCCATTGATCTTAAAGTCTCTTAGATTACCTTCAAATTCTAATTCGCCACTTAACAACCCATCGGGGTTTTCCATAAATGAGTTCAAAAACGGGAATATCCAGGGCCTTATATCTTTAAATTTAACATATATCTTTGATTGCTCAGTTGAAACAACACCATAGGCATCAAGTATTTGATTGTTAACATCGGATATACTCAATTTAGAGATATTTATTTTATTCTTTTGATATTCACCCTTTATTGTAAGACTGCCATTATTTAATCCGCGATAAAATAAGCTTTCGCCTTTTACGCTCAATAAATTTCTTTCAAGCTTCAAAGCCAATTTTCCTTTTATCTGTTCTTTCAACCCCAAAAACTTACATAATTCATCAAGATCAATGTCAAAAACAGAGAGCCTATTTTCAGTTAGAGAAAAAAGCATTTCTCCATTAGCAAGTTTCAAATGAACAATTCCAAGTTTTCTATTAAAAATATCAAAAACAATCGGCTCAATATTCTGTGCATATTTTCTGTGGAAGATAAAATAGAGTGAGTCAATCCGTCCTGTTCCATCAACAAACAGTCTTCCTTTTAATGCAAGTGTATCAATATTACGATGTACAGATAACAAAAAATCATCCCTGTTGAGATAAAAATGTAATTTATCTATTCCAATATGCTTATATCCTGCTGAATCAATATTAACTTTAATCGTATTTATTTTTTCTTTCCAGACAAAATTCTCAATTTTAACAAGGCAATTATTTAAATAGAAATCACCAGCACAAAAATTCTCAAATTTTAAGTCGGTTGTAAAAATTGTTTTTTCAAGTTCATTAAAATTCCCTTTAAGAAGGATATTCCCATATACAATACCAGATGCAGGATAAAAATTATTGAATCTTTTAAGATCCAGTAAATAGATTGAGATACCGATGTCGTAGTCAGGATATAATGTTCCATTTGCAAAAATATTCAGATCTTTTTCATTTATAAGGAGTGTATCAATAATTATCTGATTATTTTTATAGTGACCGGAGAAATAAAGTGTATCTATGGCAAGGCCATTTTCTATCGGAGAACTCGCTATGCCAAAGAATTTTTGGTCTTTATAACCAAGTCTTCCACTTAAAAGAATTGCACTTTTTAAATTGAAAAAATTTGATATGTCTATATTCCGAAAATTTGTTTCAATTATATAATCTTTGAAACTGGTCAGTTTCACCTGAGCAGAAAAATTGCCATTTAATGCCTGACCATCAAAAAAATTAATTATGACCGTATCACCGAGGATATTTGATTCAAAACCGACCCTTTCAATAAAAGAAATTCCTGATGCCATACCCTGAACTTTAGGCAATATTTTACCATTGATATAATGTATTTCACCTTTTAGTTCTACAATCCCTTGATAAAAGCTCAATTCTTTTAATTCTAATTTGCTCGACTTAATTTTGAAAAATAGATTCCTTTCTTGGGGAACATAAAATCCATTGCCCTGCAGATTAATCCCTTTTCCTTTGATCTGGAATGATCTTAAGTCAAATCTTCCCGCCGTTATGTTAAACAATACATTGGCTGAATAAATTTGTAATGGTATGTCAGGACTCTTCAGACTTAAATTCATTGTAGCGATATAAAGGCTCTTTCCTAAGAAATCTATGAAAATCAATCCAGAGATATTTTCAGCTTTATATTTTTTGCTATTTTCATAAATTATTCTTCCATTTTTTATATTGATACGAAGCGAAAGATTGAACTTTGGAATTTTAAACTCTCCTTCTCCTGCTGCACCCTTTTTCTCTTTAATGTATATTACCGGGTCAAAAAGGTTCAGTTGAAAGATTGTAGGAAGGCGAAAACTTAAAGGTAAAAATCGATAACTTATCTGTGCCTTCTCTCCATATATACTATCTGTGTCAGAGATTTTAATTATATAATTTTGAATTGTATATCCCTTAAATAGACTTCCTTCAATATTCCCATAAGAAATTTTATAACCGGTAGTTCTATTCAAAATATATAAACCAACCGCACCCCAGTTAACTGAATTGATGACAATCATTAATACGACGATAATTATTGTAATTATGATTGCCGTAACAATTAATTTTTTCATAAATTTAAAAAATGTGATAGATACCCAAATATAATTCCCTGCCCTTATCTTTAAGCGGTATACCAAAATCTGCACGGATTGGTCCGATCGGTGTATAATATCTTATCCCGGCGCCGGCACTTATTTTGAAAAATTCGGTCCTAAAAATATTTTCGCGGTTATCAAGATATCCCATAT
>JBDRWA010000147.1:0-5100 GCA_039802145.1 Caldifarciminota bacterium
TACAAGGGAATTATCCTGGGGTCAGAGATTTGCTTAAGGATAAAGTGAATGAACAAAAGGCAAGGCATTATATCGGCTTGAGTTATGCGGGTGAATTCAATTTTACAAAGGCAGGTGAGTTTATTGATTTGCCAAAACCCCTGCCCCGACATAAAAATCCGATACTTGGCGGGTTATTATCTTTATTCCCTGGTGGTGGAAATTTTTATTGCGGAAGGGTAGGTGATGGGATTTATTCAATGCTTGTAATCGGGACTGGTGCAGCAGTTTCTTACTATTATCATTCCCGAAATCAAGATACAAAATTTTATATTGCACTCGGCATCACCTCTATTTTTTATGCTGGCAATATATACGGCGGAATAAATGCTGTGCGGAACTACAATTATTACGAAGATGTAAGATATCGGGATTTGATTTTTAATAAATGATACTCTTAATCTTCAGTCAAGTTTTCCTTGCTGAATCTTTATTCTTTAATAAGCAATATGACCTGGCATTGATTGAGTATAAGAGATTATTTTTCTTTGATTCAACTTCATATAAAAATCTGCAATTGCGTTTGCATTATACAATTACACTCCTTTATAAAGATTTTTTCTCAGGCTATGAAGAAACGCAAAAATTATTAAATGATTTTCCAAATATTGATTCAGAATCGCGAATGTTGCTCGCTAAAGAACTTATTAATACAGAAAATTATAGTCTTGCTATTGATATTTTGAAACCAATCAGCGAAGATAATCTTTTGAAGAAAAGATTGACCGGTTATGGTTATTTATTTAATCACCAATATTATAATGCCCTGCGTGAATTCCAAAATATAGATGAAAATATTGCAGCGGAGATAGAGCGGTATATAAATATGCCGAAAAAATCAATCACCCAAGCAATGTTATTTTCCGTAATTTTCCCGGGAATGGGTGAAATTTATGCGGGTGATATTAAAAGGGGAATCCAGGATTTTATTCTCACTTTTTTGAGCGGATTTTTAATGTATAATTCAGTCAAAAATAAAGAATATGTTGATGCAGGAATTATTTTCAGTTTTGCATTTAATCGTTTTTATTTTGGTTCAATATCTAATGCCGGAAGGATTGCTCATAAAAAGAATGAAGAATCAGAAAGGGAATTTTTAAAAAGGATAAGGTTAGAATACTCAAATTATTGACATTGAGAAGTATGTGAATATAATTTGATATTATGATTCCACTAATTTTTATTTTATTATCAATGCCACCGAGCCCATATACCAGGGCACCGATTAAACCACCAAAATTCCCTGCCTTGATGAATAGGGGCCCAGGATTTATTCAACCTGTGCTCGGTGAAAAAAAGGCAATTGTGATTCTTGTGGATTTTTCAGATAATGTGGCACAATATCCCAAATCAGGATTTGATTCTTTGATCTATGGTGAGAATGAAAATTCAATGCGCAAATACTACAGTGAAGTATCATATGGAAAATTTACGATAAGCAAGCAAAGTAATATTGTCGGATGGGTGCGTGCACCACAGAATTATGCTTATTATGTCGGCGATTCATTTGGATTTTACAGTGACTATCCCCGTAATGTCCAGAAACTTGTGGAGGATGCCTGTGCACTCGCTGACCCTTATGTTGATTTTTCTCAGTATGATGGCGATGGTGATGGAATAGTGGATGGTATATTTATCGTCCATGCTGGACCGGGTGCAGAAGAAACCGGTAGTCCAAATGACATCTGGTCACATCAGTGGCAGTTATCCAATACCGGAACGAGTTGTCCGGGACCATATCAAACCCAGGATGGCGTCAAGGTTGATTACTATTCAATGGAACCCGAAAGGCTTGTTAATCCGCCTTCAAGAATTACCGTGGGGGTTTTTGTCCATGAATTCGGTCATGTCCTTGGGTTACCAGATTTGTATGATATAGACTATTCTACAAATGGAATTGGCTTGTTTTGTCTGATGGCAGCAGGTTCCTGGGGCAGGATCAATTCTTCAGACCTTCCAGGAAATACACCAGCCCATCTATCTTCCTGGTGCAAATATCAACTGGGCTGGCTCACACCGACTGCAGTGGAAAGGGCTGGAATCAGCAAATTGGAAAACCAGCAGGTTCCCTGCTCGGCAAGAAGTCCATTTGCAATAAGGATGTTTGAAGACCCGGGTGGTCCGGATTGGAATGATCGTACCGGTGGCACTGGAGAATACTTTTTGATTGAGAATAGATACCGCACTGGATTTGACCGTTCACTTCCGGGTGATGGATTACTTATTCTCCATGTTGATGATTCAAGAACTACAAATCAAAATGAAAACCATCCTCTTGTTGGTATTATGCAGGCAGATGGTGATAAAGGATTTTTGCTCCCCCAGTCAACCTGGGGGAAAGCTGAGGATCTATGGAAAAATGATTCCATCGGTTTCTACGATGGTTCAACACCATCAAGTCGATTTTACGGGGATTCGGCAAGCGGGGTAACGGTTTACAAAATCGGACCTGCTGATTCCATAATGACCGCATCCTTCTGGATAAGCCCTGTATTCTTGGGAAGGGTTGCCTCATATCCCAACCCCTTTAGAATTGATCGCTTACCATCCTGGGGAAAGAGTGTGGTGATTTCATATACCCCATCCGATACTACAGAGTTAGGTGGTCAGCACCCACCGTTTAAAGTAACGATATATAACATTGTAGGAGAAAGGGTAAGAGTTCTTGATACTGCAGATGAAATTGATATTTATAGAAGGTGTGCATTCTGGGATTTGAAGAATGAAAAAGGGAATGATGTGGTGAGTGGAATGTATATCTATGTGATTGAATTACAGGGTGAAAGGGTAGAAAGGAGTAAAGGTAGACTCACCATAATTAGATAAATTAAATGGCAAAAAAAAGCAATTATCCGAGAGATATATCAATCGTCTCGGCAGTATTTATATTTTTAATAATTTTCCTGGCGATAGTAAATCTTTACATTGGCACCCAGCTGAGAAAAACATTTCTGAATTCCCAGCAGGAAAAGATATACTCTATAGCAAGGATTTGTGGTTATTATTTAAATAATCCTGACAGTGCAAAGGCATTAAAATTAATCTCTGAATCTTTTAATATCGGCAGACTCATCATCAGTGATTCACTGGATAGAAAGATTTATGATTCTGCAATTTCTGTAAAAATTCCAGGAATTATCTTTGATGAAACAAAAAAATTTTCTAAATTGCCTGCACCAGGGGATATTATGCAAGTATCTAATGATATCGTCTATCATAATCCACAGCCTGATTTTTATTTGTATCTCTTTAACCTTACAAATTATGCTACTATTGATAATGTCTTTCGCTGGCATTTGATATATATCACACTCTCATTGGTTTTTATCTCATTTCTGGGCTTTTTTCTGCTCAGGAATCTTTTCCTACCAATGCAGTATGTTGCAGGTGTCGCCCGGAAGTATGGCATAGAGATGAAAAAAGAAGATTTTGTTTCTACAACCTTTGGTGAGATATTTAACAAGATGAAAGAGAAAGAGAAAGAACTCCTTGAACTTTCTGCCTATATCGCCCATGAATTCAGAAATTCACTTGCCACAATTACTGGACTTGCTCATTTGATTGAAAAAGGGAAAAAAGAACCTTCAGAGATTATTAAAGAGTGTAATATAATGGACGGTTTGATTAAAAGTCTTATAGAATATGCCCGCCCCGTGAAATTGATGAAGACTGAATTTGAGTTATCCACCCTGATTGAAGAGGTGATAAAAAAGGCGAATATCCCGGATGAGATAAAGGTTGAAAAAAATTATAAATACCAGGGAAAAATATTTGCTGATTATGAACTGATGTCAAGCGCAATAATCAATATTTTGAAAAATAGCGTTGAGGCAATGGGTTCTGATGGCAAGATAAGGATAACCACTGATATAGAAGAGGATTCGGTTTTAATATCTATTGCCGATACCGGAAAGGGGATTCAGTCGGATATGATAAAAAATATTTTCAGTCCATTCTATTCAGGCAAAAAAGAAGGAACGGGACTGGGACTGGCATTTGTAAAAAAAGTCATAGATATTCATAATGGGAAGATAACCGTTGATTCTAAGGTTGGCAGAGGGACAGAATTTTTAATAAAAATTCCACTCAATCCCTGATTAGATTTTTTTTAAGAATTGACATTATATCTTGAGCATTTTTTAACATATTGTGATTATTGTTAAAGAACACATATACTTTATCGGCATTGGATAAAGAAATCTTTTTAACAATCTCATTTAACTCTTTTGTAGTATAATTATGGGCATACCAGTCGGTCCGGCCATGCATTCTTAAATAAACATTCCCGGAAGTGTTAAATATTGTGCGGGGAAACTCGGGTGCATCAATTGATACAATAGTGATGCCCAGGGATTCTGCCCACTTTAATATTTCTTCAACAAACCAGGTGTTATGCCTGAATTCAAGGGCAAATTTCTCATTAATCTTGATTCTTTCAATAAACCCGGCGATTTTATCCTTTGCATTCTTACTTAAATTTGGTGGTAACTGGAAAAGGTAATAATCAATACACACCTCAAGGGGCGTAAATAAATCCTGGAATTTCCTCCAGATTTCCAATGCATTCTCCGAAAATTTATGTTGATGGGTAATGAGACGGTTGACCTTTATCGCCCAGTGCAAATTAATGCCCTTTCTTGCCCAGGATTTTACCTGGTTGGGAAATGGGAAGTGATAAAAAGACGCATTCAACTCAATTGCGTTGAGTCCTGAATTTTTTATATACCAGTCCAGGGTTAACCCTTCATTCCAATCATAATACCAACCTGATGTACCGACAAAGAACTCCATCTACCCAAATGTTATATGAAATACTTACAATGTCAACAACTTATTTACTGAATCCACTCTTTATCCATCTTAAGGCATTTTTATATATCGCCTTTATATAGTTTTACACTAAACTTTTGCTTGACTTTTTCTTAAAATTAAATAAAATATTCTCCATAGGAGAAATACTATGAATGAAAATTTTGAACCAAAGATCATTGGATTTATGTGTAAATGGTGTACATATGCCGCAGCAGACCTCGCTGGTGTTAGTAGACTCCAGTATCCACC
>JBDRWA010000148.1:0-5070 GCA_039802145.1 Caldifarciminota bacterium
TGTTCAATCCATCAAAAAAAATAAAAAACATTGCTCCTACTGAGTTAGGAAACGAGCACGAAAAACAAAAGGCAAAAGCGTATGGTGATATATCAAATGTAAAATGGCGTGATTATTTAATTAAGGGCGAAGTTCATGATGGAAATTGTTTTTATGCATTTAATGGTGTTTCCGGAAATGCAGGATTATTTTCTAATGCTGAAAAACTGGCTATAATAATGCGGGCATATTTAAATGGTGAGATTGTAAAACCGAGTACTTTGAGATTAATGATTAAAGACTGGACCGGGGGCAAAGAAAAAAGGGGGCTTGGCTGGTGGGTGAATCCCTATCCAGGAATTTTATCCAATTCAGCATTCGGACACACCGGATTCACCGGCACAATGATTATGGCTGACCCGAAGAAAAATTTAATAGTGATATTATTATCTAATAGCGTCCACCCAGAAGTACATCTCGGCAGGATGCCCAAGATAAGAAAAAAAGTTGTGCAACTTATTGTATTATAAGCTCTTCTACTTCATCAAGATCAGCTTCTGGGTTTCAACATAATCGTCCACTCTGATAACGCAAAAATAAAGACCGTTCGCGCAACTAAAACCATTCCAATCCCTGCCGTTCCATATAAATTCATTAGTACCCGAGGGCATCGTTTTGTTTGCAATCTCATTCACACGGTTACCGAGCGCATTGAAAATTGAAATCTCAACTGATGCAGGGTGAGAAAGCGAAAATCGAATTGAGGTTCTTCGAGAGAACGGGTTTGGTACAGCCTGGAATTGAACTCGATTTTCACGGCGTAAATCTTGCTGTGATATACCTGTCCACGGGTTATATCTTAAATTGATGGAATGATATCCACATGTCCAGAAAACATCACCATAATGATGGGCAATGTCGTTTAAAAAAGAACGAATACGAGGGGTCACATAACTCTGTATCCAACTTGTACCACCATCCGTTGTTTTGTAAATAAATCCCCTACCGTCATCCCCGGGGCTACTACCCCAATAATTATGAGCAAGTAACCACCCATTCAAAGTGTCTTTCATTATTATATCGGTAATCGTATAATGTGGAAGGCTCTGCACCACTGTCCAGGTTGTACCACCGTCTGTAGTACGATGTACTCTTGCATTATATGAGCCAAGTATACCCAGATTCTGGTTGACAAAATACGCAACCTGAAAATGGTCTGGTTGTGCCGGTGTTTGCGGATTCCATGTCGCACCACCATTGCTCGTGTAGTAAATAAAACCATTACCCCCACCATAACCTCCGCATGCCCAACCGCGCTGCGAGTCGATAAAATAGACCGCGCTTACATAATAAGATGTACCGAGTGATTGGCTTGACCAGGAAGCCCCACCATTACTTGTGAATCGCAGTGTACCATTGCTCCCACATGCCCAGCCTGAGTCCTGGGTTGCGAAGAAAATACTACCGATCCATGCTGAAGAACCAATTGAATTGTATACCCATGTTGCTCCGCCATTAGTGGTGCGGTATACACCTGAGGAATTTCCTTCTTTTAATATCCATCCATAGTTTAAACCCTTAAATTGAATCTTGGTACCACCTGGCGTGTTGGGGTCATAAAACCAGTTATTACCGGCATCAGTTGAACGCAAACAATAGCCATCATTTCCATAATCAGTTCCAGTAATCAGATAACCATTGGAAGAGTCTCTCCAAGCAATGGCTTTCCAACCCGCAGCATTGTAATTCCATTGCCAGTTTGCTCCGTTATTCGTGCTTTTGATTATCTGGCTTGCATTGCTGGTCACCCAGATATTATTACCTACATACTGGATACCCATTGAGTAGTTATTGAACAAATGCGAGTATGATGACCAGTTATTACCTCCGTTGGTGCTAACAACCACACGTGCTGATGATGGAGTAAGAACCTGACTTGCCGAAATCGCAATGCGCATGGTATCCTGACAATCAAGACAATTATTGTAATCAAGATTTGTATATCCCTGTATTGCCCAGTTCTCACCACCATCCGTAGTATACAGAATCGCACCAGCAGGATTTGCGTATATGCTTGAAGTCGTTGCCCAGCCTTTGTTCACGGTAGGAAAATCAATCGCCGCAACCTGTCCAACACCTGCGGGTATGGTTTGACGAGTCCAGGTCAAACCGCCATCGGTTGTGCGATGGATATGCCCATTTATTGTATTGTCGTAGCCACAGATCCAGCCGTTTAGAGAATCAACAAAATAGATGTCATCACAACTATAAGCAGTATTGCCGAACGAAAGATTCTGCCAAGTTGTGCCACCATTAGTAGTACGAATTACGAGATATGCCGTGTTATCACCCCAGCCACCACACGCCCAGCCATGTTGCGAGTCTATGAAATGAACCTTAGATAGATTTCGGGTTGTCGGGCTGGCTTGTGCTACCCAGCTATTTCCTCCGTCGGTAGTTTTATAAATACGACCGGCACTGCCTACTACCCATCCTACATTCGCATCCACGAAACATACGCCGCTAAGCCCGGTAATATTACTGTCGCTGAAAGCAATGCTTGACCAGTTAGAACCGTCTACAGTACGCAGTATCACACTATAAACTTCGCCACCAGCACTTGTCGAACCAACCGCCCATCCATGAAGACCATCATTCAAAAAGCACAGGTCATTGATATTTACAGTTGCATTCATGGGCATAACAGGCTCCCATGATTGAGCATAGACTTTTTGCATGAGACAGATTATTAATACTATAAACCACTTACCATATTTATTCATAAAAAGCCTCCTTTTGTTGTAAAATTATATTATAAATATTTTATAAATTTCGGTGTCCAAATAAGTAAAAACCCCGCCGTGCAAAATCACTATTTTTTATGTTTTATAAAAATATAAAATGACTTCTTGAAATTTTTTACATTTTTGTTATAATTTCCCTATATGTTGCACAAAAATAAAGTATCTTTTCAAACTAAGATTGAGGCAGTCAAAAAATATTATAAGCAGGGACTTTCTTTGCGTAAAACGGCTGAGCAATTTGGCATATCCTATAAAACACTCTGGTTTTGGATTCGTAGGTATAATTCTGGTGGTATAAAGGCACTTAATAGAAGCCCGGGGCGAGCCGGAATTCCATCCACATTAGCGAAAAAAATATGTATGTTGAAAGAAAGGGAACCTGGCTTAACAATCATTAAAGCAACCAAAATTCTTAAACAAAATGGCGAAAAAGTTTCTAAAAATACAGTTTGGCGCGTCTGGAACCGTTGTTATATGATAAGACGTCCATTAGATAATGTATTAACAACCTTCTGTTCAAAAAGTGACGATTTAGAATTGAAGGTAAAACAAGCTGAAGATTATTTGAAACAAGGGAAAATTAAAAGTGCGGCAAAAATTATTAATGACCTTTTTTACATACCGGAAACCGATATTTTATTGGCGATACCAGATTCTATGCTATCATACCGCCGTAGACTGGATAAACTTTACCTACAAGTTGAAAAAAGATTTGAAAATACCAATTTTTCCGATTTTGCTGAAGATGCGAAAAAAATTGCAAGGACGCTTGAGAAAGAGAACTATTATTGGTCCTCAATGCTGGCATACTTTCTTGTTCTTATTGCATTAACCTGGTTGGGACGTCCCAGGGAAAAACTTGTGATACATTCTATTCTTCATAAAAGAATCAAAGATGTGCGTGACCCCGCACTACGCTTTAATTTTTATCATCAACTTGCAAATACCTATCTTGATTTGTTGATGGTTCATCGTGCCCGTCCTGCAATTGAAAAATGCCGGCGATTGTTATATCAACTTCCCGACGCACTGTACTGGGAATCCTTTGCTGATATGCTTTCTCGTACATTAAATAACATCACTGTTCACCACTGCTATATGAAGGCGGCTGAGTACGCAAAAGACCCTATTGTGCGAGACCGTCTTAATTTGAAGATCGCAAGTTGCTTAGCTTTAATGGGTGACACCAAAGAATGCCGAAAATATCTAAATCTTTGCGGGTCAATTAAAAATTCTACAGTATTTAGTGGAAGTTACTGGTTGGCAAACGCCTATTATCATTTTAGCCGTGGGGATATTTTCCGAGCGCGTGAGCACTATATGAATGCACTAAAGAGCGCGACCCGTGACCAGATTCTGAATAGATTGATTGCATCATCCATCGGGTTAGCTGCGGTAGCGATGGCTTTAAACCAACCAAAAGAGGCAATGGTTTATCTTCTGAAATATCTTCCGCTGGTCAGAAAATACAGAATGTACCGTGAAATGATCTCTTTGAAAAGTTTTGCTGGTATGGAAGTAAAAATCAAACCTGAGGTAATTAAAGAAATGCCCAGAATGAAACTATTAGTATTACTAAACAAAGCACGGAAAACAAAGAAAAACGGAGATTATCTAAAGGCTATAAATTATGCATCAAAGAAAAAGTATATGGGCTTTTTTATACAACACATTGTTTTCTATCCTGATCTTGTTCTTAATGTACTCTCTAAAGGCAAATCTACCAAATTACCCGCAGCTGTCCTACATTTGCCTATTTTTAATACAAAAACTTATGCTTATCGCATCAATTTTTTAGGGAAAATTACCGTCTTAAGTAATCAAGAATATATGAAAGGACGATTAAGTCCAAAAGATGCTGCAATACTTCTATTTATTGTATCCAGAATATACGAACCTGACAAATTATTGGAATTATGTGAACTATATAAAAATTTCTGGCACAATAATCCTAAACCAGCACGGCTTTTTTCCCATAGTTTAGTGCGGATAAAGAAGCAACTAAGGATTCCTTCCCATTATTTAGAGGTAAAAAGGCAGGCTGGTGAATCTTATTTGATCAATCAAAATCTTTATTTTACCACTGACTATCAGGAATTCAACGAGACCCTTGCACGGGCAAAGGCACTACAGCGGGCAGGGGAATGGAGTTTTGCAAGAAAAGAATATCTAAGGGCATTTAAATTATTCCGTGGCGAGCCGTTTAAAAAGAATTTTGACAACTGGTCAGTGGATATGAGATTCAGAATTTTGAGCCAACTTGAGACCGAAGCAATAAGTTTTGCAA
>JBDRWA010000149.1:0-5033 GCA_039802145.1 Caldifarciminota bacterium
ATAGAATTTGTCATATTGCGGTGTATAAGGATCGCCATAATTTGCCACAACAAGATCAGGATAACCATCATAATTTATATCTCCCAAACTGATATGTGCATTATATCCCACATCTGAAGACTGCCATCCTGCAACATGCTGGAGTGTATCATTATAATTATAGTTCACTTTATTTCTATTCTGCGCCATATCATTACCATTGCCACTAACAAAATCAATATCACCATCAAGATCAACATCAACCAATGCACCGCCCGTTGAATAGTCTGTATCAGTTGATTCCCAGTTGGGTTGATTGGGGTAAGGTACAACGGACAGGATAAAAATAACAAAAATCATTTAACCTCCTTGAATGTATCAAATAAAAGAGTAGAATAGCTCAAAAAGGCATAAATGGCAGGTAAGGGTAATTAAAAGGCGAACTAAAGGACAGAATGAGATTTCGTTTGTCGGTTGCGAAAAGCGTTTCGTATCTCGAAATTCGTCCGTCGCTAAATGAAACCAAAATGCCAAATCGTATCGCTTTTCTAAACCGATAGACGAAACCCAATCGTTAATCATATCCTGTTTTTTTAATCCTTCTGCCATCTTAAGCCCTATTTGTCTCTTATCCCCTTTCGCATCGCCAAAAATTTCTATGGATAAACCTTTTCCAGCATCCTTGGAAATGGAATTGTTTCCCTCACATGAGGAATCTTACAAATCCAGGCAACGGTTCTTTCCACACCGAGTCCAAAACCACTATGGGGACAGGTTCCGAACTTTCTCAAATCAAGATACCATTTATATGCCTCTTCTGGAAGATTATTTTCTTTTATACGCCTGAGCAAAATTTCGTAATCATCCTCTCGTTGACCACCACCAATTATCTCACCATAGCCCTCAGGTGCAAGCATATCAACACTTAGAGAAAGTGACTCGTCTTTTGGGTCGCGTTTCATATAGAATGCCTTACACTGAGCAGGATAGTGATGGACGAGAACCGGTCTATCAAAACTTTCGCTGATCAAAGTCTCCTCTGGTGCACCAAAATCATCCCCATATTTAAAATTGGGGTCCTTTTTATGTATTAAATCAACTGCTTCTTTATAGGTAATCTTCGGAAAAGGCTTCTTTATATTTTCAAGTTTTGCAATATCCCTTTCTAAGATTCTTAGTTCTTCTTTTCGTGTCTCCAGAACACGCTCAACAATATATACTACAAAATCCTCTTCCAATTCCATCAAGCCATCAAGTTCCAAATATGCAACTTCTGGTTCAACCATCCAGAATTCAGTTAGATGTCTACGGGTCTTTGATTTTTCAGCGCGGAATGTGGGTCCGAAACAATAAACTTTGCCCAGTGATGCCGCAGTGGCTTCATTATATAATTGACCACTCTGGGTTAAATAGACCGTCTCACCGTAATAATCAACCGGGAATAATGTTGTCGTTCCTTCCACAGATGCGGGCGTAAGTATTGGCGTATCCGCATTTATAAAACCACGATTATCTAAAAAATCTCTTATCGCCTTTATTACCGTATGCCTGATTCTTAAAATTGCATGCTGTTTCCTTGAACGTATCCAGAGATGGCGGATTGGCAATAAGAATTCTACGGAATGAGATTTCGGTGTGATAGGATAATCTTCTGCAAGTTGGATAATCTGTAAATCTGTTGCTACAATCTCATATCCACCAGGTGCCCGCTGATCCTGACGCACAAGTCCTTTAATAACGACCGAAGATTCCTGGGTAATCTTATCTGCCACTTCAAAGATTTCAGGTTTAGACTCATCCGCACTGATAACAGATTGGATGATACCTGTGCCATCACGAATGAGCAGAAAACGCACTTTACCTGAAGACCGCTTATTATATAACCATCCTTTTATTTCTACTTCCTTACCTTCGTATTTTCCAATATCTTCAATATATACATGCATGACTTAATATAATCTATTTTTTGAGAAAGTCAATAATATTTTGTAAGGTGGTATGTAAATACCATTATTAACAAAAGTTGACATTTTTCTTTTTCTGACTCTGTTAATTTTGTTGACTTTTGAAAAAATTATTTTAGACAAAAGAAAAAGAGCCCCGACAAGTGTCGGGGCTCTTTGAACGTATCAACGATCACTCATTACACACGTTCTATCTTTGTGGCTTTTGGTCCTTTCGGTGTACTAGTGATTTCAAACTTCACCCTGTCACCTTCGGATAATGTGCGATAACCTTCGCCCACTATTTCCTGGAAATGGGCGAACACATCACCGGTTCCATCTTCTTTCTCAATGAAACCATAACCTTTACGGTTATCAAACCACTTTACTTTACCAAAGATAGGCATTTTCACTCCTTTCAAGCTTCCTTCTGTTTGATTGGAGATTAACTCAATGAGTAACCGGCCAAAACCTGAATTACCATTTGTAATCTAACGCCAACCAACATTTAGTATGCCTGATTATAAGTATATATAAAAATAAATCTTTGTCAACACTATTGATTTTCCAATTAAATTTAACTAAAAACCATTTGACTTTTAGGAAGGGATATATATAATAAATTATATGAAAATCGGAATTCTTGTGCCTGCCTATAATGAAGTTGAAAATATACCTCATCTTATCTCAATGTTTGATGAATTCATCAAAAAACACAGAGATTATGAGGTCATTTTCATTGATGATGGCTCAACCGATTCTACCCAGAAAGTATTAGAAGAATACAAGAGAGATTATCTAAAAATAGCAAGGCATAAAAGAAATTTAGGTAAAACCCAGGCAATAATAACCGGGGCAAAAACAACCAATGCTGAAATTCTGGTGATTTATGACGCAGATATGCAGTTTGATATTTATGATGTGCCTAAATTGGTAGATTTGATTTTAAACCAGAATGCAGATGTGGCTACCGGTTGGAAACAGGGAAAATATGAAAAGAAATTTGTCTCAAGTGTTTATAACTGGTGTGGACGAAAACTATTCCATTTAAAAGTCCATGATATGAATGCAATAAAGGCATTCAGACGCGAGGTCATAGAAACAATTCCTATGCGCAAAGACTGGCACCGTTATATCGTTCCCCTGGCGAGTGAATATGGATTCGTCATTAAAGAAATCCCTGTGTCCTTAAAACCAAGGTTATATGGTGCACCGAAATACCAGAAAAAGGTTCGTATCATTATTGGATTTTTTGACCTTCTTGCAGTGAAATTCCAGTTAACATTTCTCCAGAAGCCTTTATTATATTTTGGAACTGCCGGAATGTTTCAAATACTCTTGGGAATTATAGTTGGTATCATTGCAATAATCCTTAGACTCTTAGGACATGGATTCAGACCTTTATTATATCTCGTAATACTCCTCATTGTCTCAGGAGTCCTATTCTTTTCGCTGGGGCTCATTGGTGAGTCAATAAGGGCGATAATTGACCGTTTAGAAAAGTTTGATTCTCTGAATAGAAATAAGATTTAATGAGAAAAAGACTCAATAATGGAAGAAAAGAAGAAAGGTAAATTTACATTTCTCTGGTCAGCCTTAAGGATTCTAATAGGTATCGGTCTAATCACATTCTTGCTCATAAAACTTGATATTCAAAAAATTCTATTAAATATAAAAAACCTTGATATAAGATTTCTTGCTTATGCACTTATCCCCTACTTTTTTTTCATTGTTGTCTCTGCCTGGCGCTGGCAGGTTCTGCTTGATTACAAAAAAATGAATATCCCGTTCAAAGATTCTTTACTGATATATTTTATTGCCCTATTTTTTAATAATTTTTTGCCCACCACTGTTGGCGGAGATGTTATGAGGGTTGTCTACTCAATGAAGGATAGGAAGACTGATGCCTTTGCGATTGTTCTTGCCGATAGAATCCTTGGATTTATCGGTCTTTTTATCTTCGGCATATTCGCAGTGATCTATCTCTATTTATTCCAGAGAAGAACTGAATTTGTATCACTGATGATAATCGGGCTGCTGGCACTTCTTTTTATCACATTCATCCTATTTTCTGAAAAGGTTTATTCCATTATTCATCCGGTTATTGCTAAATTGAAATTTTTTCATATTGGTGAAAGGATAAACAATCTCCATAAAACAATGACCGAATTTGGTTCTGCCTGGGGTGTGATAATTCTTTGTATTATACAATCAATGATTATCCAGGCACTCCTTGCCGTATCTCCTTATCTTGTTTTAAAGAGCATGGGTAATTTTCAGGTCTCGATACTCCCTTTCTTTATATACCTGCCGATAATAAATGTGATCTCAATGATACCGATATCATTCAATGCCTTGGGTGTTCGGGAAAATGCCTATGTATTCTTGTTTCAACGCACAGGATTGAGTGGCGAAATCTCACTTACCGTCTCACTTGTTTCATTCTTTTTGACATTTTTATGGTCTCTGGTGGGTGGAATATTTTTTATTTTTTACAAAAAACCCTCAAATGTTTAGGAATTTTGATATTTTAGATATTTGTTTTCAAAAAGGAGGAATATGAAGGTTTGTATGATCGGCACTGGTTATGTAGGTTTAGTCTCAGGAACTTGTTTTGCCGAGATTGGACACAATGTGGTCTGTGTTGATAATGACATAAAAAAGATTGAAATATTAAAGAATGGAAAGATCCCTATTTATGAGCCCGGACTTCTGGAGATGGTTAAAAAGAATGTCTCCGAAGGTAGATTAAAATTTACAACTTCAATTTCTGAAGGTGTTCGGGAGTCATTATTTATCTTTATTGCTGTGGGCACACCACCAAAAGAGAATGGGGAACCAGACCTCTCAAGCGTTGAAAAAGTAGCGAGTGAAATTGGTGAAGCCATGGAAGACTATAAAATTGTCGTGGAAAAAAGCACGGTCCCGGTCCAGACTGGAAAATGGATAAGAACGATTGTTGAAAGATTCAACAAAAGAAAGGTTGAATTTGATGTTGCATCCAATCCTGAATTTTTAAGAGAAGGTTCTGCAATACAGGATTTTCTCAAACCCGACAGAGTTGTCCTCGGCGTTGAAAGCGAAAAGGCAAAAGAGTTATTACTGGAATTA
>JBDRWA010000150.1:0-5004 GCA_039802145.1 Caldifarciminota bacterium
GTACAAAGAGTCTTAAAGAATTAATTCCTTTATTCGTCGCCCTTCTTCTCGACTTCCAATCCATTCCCTCGTACTACGCCCCTCTTTTTGCAAAGATGTTTGGGTTATTTAACCAGCAGAAATTTCAACCGGAAGATTTTCAATTTGCAGATTAACAATACAATTATTGATATTACCTTAGTACATATTAATCTATAATGACAATAAAAGAAACAATGTGTCTTGACAATAGCCCCTTATTAATTATTATCATATATGAGTGATTCCTTTGAAGGTCAAAATCTTTGTCCACCACGCCGGTTGATAATTGTTTCAAACCGACTGCCGGTTACGATTACTCAAAAAAACGGTGAATTTAGATTTAAACAAAGCGTCGGGGGGCTTGTCTCTGGAATCAGTACCTATCTTGATTCCTTAAAGGGTACAACACCTCTTGAGGGTAAATATGTCTGGATTGGTTGGCCCGGCATCAGTATTGAAAATCACGAACAACAAAAAAAATTGACTTTATTATTATCTTCAAAATACAATGCCTTTCCGGTTTACATAAATGAAGAGACAATGGACCAGTTTTATCATGGTTTTTGCAATAAATTGATCTGGCCTCTGTTTCACTATTTCCCAAGCTATGCAACTTACGATGAAAAATTCTGGGATTATTACAAAAAGGTTAATCAGATTTTTGCGGATTATGTTTTAAAAATTGTCCAACCCAACGATATAATATGGATTCACGATTATCATCTAATGTTATTGCCTGGTTTAATAAGGGAAAAATTAATAAATGCTGCAATTGGTTTTTTTTTACATATTCCATTTCCATCTTTTGAACTTTTTAGACTTTTACCAGAAAAGTGGCGTCGGGAAATTTTACTTGGACTTTTGGGCTCAGACTTAATAGGCTTTCACACCAATGATTATGCCCAGTATTTTTTAAGATGTGTATTGAGAATCTTAGGTATTGAAAATAGTATGGGCGAGATTATTTCTGGCGAGAGAATAATAAAGATTGATACATTCCCGATGGGTATAGATTTCAAAAAATTTTATGATGCGGTGAGCAATAAAAAGGTCGAGAAGGAAAGAACCAAGTTCTTAAATGTGCTGGGCACACACAAAATAATCCTTTCTATTGACCGGCTAGATTATACAAAAGGCATTCTGAATCGCCTGATTGCTTATAAAATCTTTCTGCAGAATTATCCACATTGGCGTAAAAAGGTAATTCTGGTCTTGGTGGTCGTTCCTTCAAGAATCGGGGTTGAGCATTATCAGCGAATAAAGAAACGGATTAATGAATTGGTTGGCGAGATTAATGGTGAATTTGGGACATTAGATTGGACACCTATTATCTATCAGTATAGATTTATGCCTTTTTATCCGCTTGTCGCATTATACAGTATAAGCGATATTGCAATGGTTACGCCATTGCGCGACGGAATGAATTTAATTGCCAAAGAGTATCTTGCCTGCCGTCAGGACAAGACCGGCGTCTTGATATTGAGTGAAACCGCCGGTGCCGTTGAGGAGTTGCGTGAGGCCGCTATTATAAATCCCAATAATCCCGATGAACTTGCGGCCGTGATAAAGAATGCCCTGGAGATGGATATAGAAGAGCAGAAACAGCGGAACTCCATTATGCAGAATCGGCTACTTCGTTATAATGTCAAAAGATGGGCTGAAGAATTTTTAATGGGATTAAATAAGGTGAAGGAAATCCAGCAGAAATATGCAACCTATTACTTAACAACCACAGTAAAAGAAAAATTGAAGAACGATTTCAAAAATAGTTTAAGCCGGTTAATCTTCCTTGATTACGATGGAACATTGGTGCCGTTTGCATCAAGACCGGAGATGGTATTGCCCACGAAGAGAATTCTTGAGATTTTGGGCAGTCTCTCAGTTATTCCAGAGGTAGAATTAATTTTAATCAGCGGTAGAGACCGAAAGACCATTCAGGATTGGTTTGGCTCACTAAAATTGAATCTTGTTGCTGAACACGGCATCTGGTTAAAGGAAAAAGATAAAGACTGGGAATTACTCAAGCCGCTAACAAACAGATGGATCCAGGAAATACGCCAGGTAATGGAATTATATGTTGACCGCCTGCCTGGTTCTTTTATTGAAGAAAAAGAATATTCCATTGTCTGGCACTATCGGAATGCAAATCGGGAAAGGGCAGAAAGGGTTGCCAAAGAACTCGTTGATAATTTACTCTATTTAACCGCAAATCTTGATCTGCAGATTTTACAGGGCAGTAAAGTTGTGGAGGTTAGAAATTCAGGGGTCAATAAAGGAGCAGCCGCCCTGCGCTGGCTTTCAAGAAATAATTTTGATTTTATAATGGCAATTGGCGATGACTGGACTGATGAAGACCTTTTTAAACTCCTCCTTGATTATAACTCCTATACCATTAAAGTAGGAACACCACAATCCTTTGCCAAATACTACGTGCGAAGTCATTTAGATGTACTTGCACTCCTTGAGGAGATAATTAAATAGTATTATGCCTGCCCCGTTCTATTTCAAAACTGGCTTGCGCCTTATTCAGCTTTTAGGAATCAAGGCAAAAAATCTTCCAGAACTATTAAATGGGATAAAAACCGTGCCACTCTCTTCTATATATTACCACACGCACCGGCTTTTATATCAACAACTTGCACTATATCCTGAACCACCCAATGATTTTGCCTACTGGGTCAATACGAGTCTGAACATAAAAGAACTTGGCGAGAAAATGGCAAGTGTTAATATTGCCCGGTTTACAAATCTTCAAGAATTAAAAGAACAATTCATAAATATTTTGACTGACTTCATAGAAAATAAAAATCCAAAGACAATCGCACCGGAGGGTCAAGAGTTCCACTTTATGAAGTGCCAAACATTCATATTGATTACGCCGTTTGTGGCAAATAATATAATGGAATTTTTGGATGCATTAAAAAGTGTGAGTATAAATTCGTTATACTTTCACTTAATTGAATCAAGACTTCGTCTCAAAAATGGGGTCAATGATTTTTCCTGCTGGTTAAGGGATATTGGAGAAGAAAAGGCAGCGATTGAAATTGAACGATTGGACCCATATACAATAACCCTTGAGGGTCTGCGTAAAAGACTAATTTTTATAATTACAAAGTATGCCGGCCATTAAAGATTACATACCAATCGTTGGGCAGGGAATTATTGATGAATTGTATCTCCTGGCAATCAGATGCAAAGACAAAATAATCCAAAATATTAATTCAACATCGGTGGGTGGTGGTGTGGCAGAAATCCTTTTAAGAATGATTCCGCTTTTAAGGGGACTTGGATTGGATGTGCGCTGGGATGTGATAAAGGGTGATGAAAAATTCTTTACCATCACCAAGAAAATGCACAATGCACTGCATGGTGTTGATGTAGAAATAACTAAAACCGATATTGAATATTTTCTTTCAATTAATGAGATGAATGCCCGGGAAATAAATTTCTATGGTGATATAGTTTTTATCCACGACCCTCAGCCAATTGCAATAGTGAACAAAAAAAGAGAAATTGGCAAAAAATGGCTCTGGCGGTGTCATATTGACTTTACTGAACCAAAAGAGAATATTATAAATTTTCTGGAGTCGTATATCAACCAGTATGATAAGGCAGTATTTTCCGCACCATCATTTGCCCGAAAATTAATAATTCCTCAGATTTTGATATCCCCTTCCATTGACCCATTGAGTGATAAGAACAAAGAATTAGATTTTGAGATTATTTCAAATGTCCTTGAGCGTTTTCAGATTGATAAAAATCGACCGATCGTAACCCAGATTTCCCGTTTTGATTATCTAAAAGACCCGATTGGTGTGATTGAGGTTTATAAAAAAGTGAAACGGTATGTTGATTGCCAGCTTGTGCTTGCAGGCGGTGGTGCCACAGACGACCCGGAAGGGATGAATGTTCTTCAGAAGGTAAGGGAAGCCGCGGCCAATGACCCCGACATCCATATTTTGTTCTTACCACCGGCAAGTGATATTGAAATAAATGCATTGCAAAGGGCGTCATCGGTTATACTACAAAAATCTCTAAAAGAAGGTTTTGGATTAACTGTTGCCGAGGCACTATGGAAAGGAAAACCAGTTATTGCCTCGGCAGTGGGTGGGATTCCATTACAGATAACCCACAAATATTCAGGGATTCTTACTTATTCTATTGATGGTACTGCCTATTATTTAAAACAACTTTTAAATGAACCTGAATATGCAAAAAAACTCGGTGAAAATGGTAGGAACAATATAAAAAATAACTTTCTTATCACCCGGCATATCCGCGATTATTTGCTGCTCTTTCTCTCGTTATATTACGACGAAGACCTTGTTTATCTATAATACTCATCGCAATCAATGCTGTCAAAAATAATATGGTAAAATATGATGGTAAAAAAGAAGAGCGTACAACCACAGGGGTAGTCCCTACGAGGATAATAGGAAGGATACCACTTGCAGTGTTTGTCGTGACTGATACCCTGCCTCCTGATTTTCTGATAACCCAATACCCTTTTAATGTAGTGCCCTGATATACTTGCTGAAACATCGGCGTTGGAAATCCTCTACCGCTTGATTTTGAAACTCGTTATTCAGAAAAAGACTCCATCCTTGAAGCGGAATTTGCCCTCTCTTTTAATATCTTCAGTTATATTGCGGGTAAAGAGATGGTTATCGGTAAGAACGAAGATTCTGATAAGGTACGTGGGTGGAGAAATATTTGGGGTAAAAGATCAAGGAAGGAAGGATTTTTGAATGTTTATGAGCCAGTTTTGACATTTAACCAGTTTTCATTCCACTTCGTAAGTGGGGAAAGTTTATGGTTAAATTGACAAATCAAAGAAGTGTATCACTTTCTCATTTGGTCTATTGACCAAATGCGGAAATGACAATATGTACAAAGAGTCTTAAAGAATTCATTCCTTTATTCGTCGCCCTTCTTCTCGACTTCCAATTCATGCCATCGTACCACACCCCTTTTTTTGCAAAG